>JACZTQ010000164.1 GCA_022573605.1 Pseudomonadota bacterium
CAGTTCGAGCCCTCCGGCCGGTTCTTCCAGCGTCCCATTTCGTCAACCCTCCGTATGAACCGGCAGGCCCAGCCGGGCCCGGCGTTTCAGCCACATGGTGGGGCGGTAGCGGTCCTCGCCGGTGATCGCCTGCAACTGCTCCAGAATCGTCAGCGTGTTCATCGCCCCCATGTCCTCGGCCAGCGCCAGCGGCCCCAGCGGGTAATTCAGCCCCAGTTGCATGGCCAGATCGATGTCGCCCGGCGCGGCCAGCCCGATCTCGGCCATGTAGCAGCCCAGATTGGCGATCATGGCGCAGATTCGCTGGCCGACGAAGCCGGGGCTGTCCTTGATCGCCGTCACCGCCCGGCCCGAGGCGATGATCGCGGCGGCGACCATGTCCAGAGCCTGTCCGTCGGCCCCCGGGGCGGTCATCGCGGTGACCCGCTTCGAGGTGTCCCCGGTCAGGTCGAGGGCGACCAGCACCCGGTGCGCCACGCCGGTGCGCAGCGCCACCTGGGTCGCGTCCTCGCCGATCGGGGCGGCGAGGATCGGCCCGGTGCCGCCGACCCGCAACCCGACATCGGCGCAGAACGCCTCCAGCGCCTCGTCCGGTTCGGCCAGGCGCACGGTGGCGGCGGGGGGTGCGTCGGTAACGTAGTCCGCCGACGGCCGCTCCAGCGGCTTGCCGCCCTCGTAGGCGAACCAGCCCCGTCCGGTCTTGCGGCCATAATGCCCGGCATCGGCCATCGCCTGGTGATTGGGCGCGGTCTTGATCCGGGGGTCGTACAGATAGCCCTCGTGGATGATCATGCTGACCGGGTAGTTCACGTCGATCCCGGTCAGGTCCATCAGCTCGAACGGCCCCATGCGGAAACCCCAACAGTCGCGCATGATGGCGTCGATCTGGGCCGGGGTGGCGACACCCTCGTGGGCGATCCGCAGCCCCTCGGTGGTGTAGGCCCGCCCGCCCAGGTTGACCAGGAAACCGGGGCTGTCCTTGACCGTGACCGGGGTGCGCCCCATGCGGCGACCCAGCGCGGACAGGGCTTCGACTGTCGCATCGGAGGTATCGGCGGCGCGGATCACCTCGACCAGCTTCATCAGCGGCACCGGGTTGAAGAAATGCATCCCCGCGATCCGGTCGCGGCGCTGGCAGTCCCGGGCGATCGAGGCGATCGGGATCGACGAGGTGTTCGAGGCGATCAGGCAGTCGGCCGACACCGCCGCCTCGATCCGGGCGAAGGCCTCGCGCTTGACCTCGATCTCCTCGAAGATCGCCTCGATCACCGCATCGCAGGGGGCGAGGGCGGCGAAATCCCCGATGACCTCGATCCGGGCGGTGGCGGCGGCGGCGCCCGAAGCCCCGATCCGGCCCTTCTCGACCAGCCGCTCGAGCCGCCCGGCGATGGTCTCGCGGGCCGCCTCGGCGGCGCCCGGCCTGGCGTCGAGGATCAGGCACCGCATACCGCCCTGGACCGTGACCTGGACGATCCCCTGCCCCATCGCCCCGGCGCCGACGACGCCGACCAGGTAATCCGATGCGTCCGGATGCTTCATCGCTCTCCCCGCTGGGCAAGCCGCCCCTGGACCCGTTGCCCGGCGCTGACTTTATCAGCCGTGATCGGGAATGGAACAACCGTTCGCCGTGCCAACCATAGCGATCAGGTAGACGATGCCTGCTACCCCTCGCCGCGCAGCTTCGAGATCGTGGTATAGGCGCTGATCGCCTCCAGCGAGCTCTTCACGTCGACCACCACCGGCCCGTCATGGGCCAGCGCCTCGGCCACCACCGCCGCTACCTGATCGGGGTCGGAGACGGTCAGGCCGAGCGCCCCGAACGACCGCCCCCAGGCGGCGAAATCCGGGTTGGTCAGCCCGGTCGCCGAGACCCGCCCCGGATGGTCGCGCTCCTGATGCAGCCGGATGGTGCCGTAGGAGCCGTTGTTCGAGACGATGATCTTCGGCTTCGCCCCCACCGCCATGGCGGTGGCAAGCTCGTTGCCGGTCATCATCGCGCCGCCATCGCCGGTGAAGCAGATCACGGTCCGCTCGGGCGCGCGCAGACAGGCGGCGACCGCCCCCGGCACCCCCAGCCCCATCGCCCCGCCGACCGCGCCGATGCAGGTCTGGCTGCCGTCCCAGGGCCACAGACAATGCACCCAGGAGGAAAAATTGCCCGCATCGGTGGTGACGATCGCATCCTTCGGCGCCCGCGCCGCCAGTTCGGCCACCACGGCCCCGAAATCCACCCCGTCGGGGCGCGGTTGCGGCGCATAGCCCGCCCACCGCCGCGCCACTTCGTTGAGACCGGTGGCCCATTTCTCCCGATCCCCGCGGACCGCCGAGTTGCGCGCCGCCAGCGCATCGAGAAACGCCGCCGGGTCGCAGGTCAGCCCGATGGTGCTGCGGTAGATGCTGCCGATCACCAGCGGGTCCGGATAGACATGGATCAATGGCTGGCCCGGCGTCGGCGCGCGCGGGAAGGTGTAACCTTGCGTCGGGGTGTCGCCGAGGCGGGTGCCGACCGCCAGCACCAGATCGGCCTCGGCCAGCGCGTCGATCAGGGGTTTGGGCGCCTTGAAGCCGAGGTGTCCGGCATAGAGCGGCGAGGCGTTGTCGAAAATCTCCTGATGCTTGAAGCTCAGCGCCACCGGCAGGCGGTGGGCCTCGGCGGCGCGCGCCAGCGCCGCCCGGCCGGCGGCATCGGTGAGCATCCCGCCGGCGATCAGCAGCGGGCGCTCGGCCGCCTCCAGCATGGCGGTCACGGCGTCGATTTCGGCCGCCGAGGGGGTGGCCCGGACCACCGGATGCGGCGCGATCACCGTCGCGTCCGTCCGGTCCCTCAGCATGTCCTCGGGCAGCACGATCAGCGCCGGACCCGGTGTGCCGGCCTGCGCCGCGTGCCAGGCCCGGGCCGCCACCTCGGGCAGGCGCCCGGCGTCGGTGACCTCCCAGACCCCCTTGGCGATGGCGCCGAACATGGCGGTATAGTCGATCTCCTGGAACGCCCCGCGGCCGCGCTCAAACCGCGCGACCTGGCCGATCAGCACCACCAGCGGCACCGCATCCTGCTGGGCGAGGTGGATCGCGATCGAGACATTGGTCGCACCGGGTCCCCGGCTCACCGCCACCACCCCGGGCCGCCCGGTGAGCTTGGCGTCGGCCACCGCCATCAGCCCGGCGCCGCCCTCGTGACGGCACACCACGGTGTCGATGCCGGGGGCATCGGCCAGCGCGTCGAGCAGCTCCAGATAGCTCTCGCCCGGAACGCAGAAGATCCGGTCGGCGCCCTGCGCCCTCAGACACTCGACAAACAGATCAGCAGCCCGGCGCATCCCCAACCTCGTCAATAACCCAACACGGGAACCAGCAGCCTCGATGGCTGAACCGGATTCGGCAATGGTAAAAGGAAAATCACCGCCCCGCCGCCGCCGCCAGCCCCATCCGCGCGTATTCCGGCACGAAACGGCCCATCCGCACCGCGCGTTCCGGGTTCGAGGCGTTGCCCTCCAGCCCGCGCCTCAATACCCCCTGCACGATCGCGGCCATGCGGAAAAAGCTGAAGGCCAGGCAGAAGTCGAAACCGGGGATGCCCGCAAAATCCATCCTGCGGCAATAGGCCTCGACATACTCATCCTCGGTCGGGATGCCGTGGGCACGGCGGTCGATCCCGGCCAGCCCCCTGCCCTCCTCGCCCACCGGCATGCGCCACTGCATGCACTGGTAGGCCAGATCGGAGAACGGGTGGCCGAGCGTCGACAGTTCCCAGTCCAGCACGGCGGCGATCCTCGGCCCGCCGGCCTCGAAGATCAGGTTGTCGATGCGGTAGTCGCCGTGGACCAGGGCGACCCGCCCGTCGTCCTCGGGCAGGTTGGCGTCGAGCCAGCCGATCAGCGCGTCCATGTCGGCCAGCGTCCCGGTCTCCGAGGCCCGGTACTGCTTGGTCCAGCGGCCGATCTGGCGGGCGAAATAGCTGCCGGGCCGGCCGAAATCGACCAACCCCGCCGCCTCGCAATCAACGCTGTGCAGCGCCGCCAGCACCCGGTTCATCTCGTCGAACACGGCGCCGCGCTGATCCGGCGAAAGTTCCGCCAGCGTCGGCTCCATAAAATGCCGTCCGGGTTGGAAATCCATCACGTAGAACATCGCGCCGATCACGCCCTCGTCCTCGCACAGCAGATGCATCCGCGCCACCGGCACATCGCTGCCCGCCAGTGCCTTCTGCACCCGGAACTCGCGATCGACGGCATGGGCGGATTTCAACAGCACGCCGGGCGGCTTGCGGCGCAGCACCAGCGTCCCCGAGGGGCTGTCGAGCCGGAAGGTCGGGTTCGACTGGCCGATGGTGAACTTCTTCGCCGTCAGCGGGCCGCGAAAGCCGGGCAGATGGGCCGCCAGATAGCGCTCGACCGCCGCCAGATCGAGATGGGCCGCGGCGTGTTCCATGACCTCCCGTCCCCCGGTCAGACCGGCTGGTTGCCATACTGGCGCAACTCCTTGCGCGCCACCTGGCGCCGATGCACCGCGTCCGGGCCGTCGGCCAGGCGCAGGGTCCGCAGATGGGTCCACATTGCCGCCAGCGGCAGGTCCTGGCTGATGCCCATGGCGCCGTGCATCTGGATCGCCTCGTCGACTACTTTGAGCGCCACCCTTGGGGCCACCACCTTGATCTGGCTGATCCAGGGCTGGGCCGCGCGCACGCCTTGCGTGTCCATGATCCAGGCGGTCTTGAGGCACAGCAGGCGGGCCTGCTCGATCGCCATCCGGCTCTCGGCGATGATGTCGTAATTCGCCCCCAGCTTGGCCAATGGCTGGCCGAAGGCGGTGCGCGACAGCGCCCGGCGGCACATCAGCTCCAGCGCCTTCTCGGCCTGGCCGATGGCGCGCATGCAGTGGTGGATGCGGCCGGGCCCGAGCCGCCCCTGGCTGACCTCGAAACCCCTGCCCTCGCCCAGGATCAGGTCGCTGGCGGGCACCCGGACATCGCTGAAGCGCAGATGCATGTGGCCGTGCGGCGCGTCGTCGTGGCCGAACACCTGCATCGGGCGCAGGATCTCGACCCCCGGCGTGCCGGCGGGCACCACGAACTGGCTGTGCCGGGAATGGCGATGGGCCTCCGGGCTGGTCCGCGCCATCACGATATAGACCTTGCAGCGCGGGTCACCGGCCCCGCTGGCCCACCATTTCTCGCCGTTAAGCACCCAGTCATCACCCTCGCGCTTGGCCTCCATCGCGATGTTGGTGGCGTCCGAGGAAGCGACGCCGGGCTCGGTCATCAGGAAGGCGGAGCGAATCTCGCCGGCCAGCAGCGGACCCAGCCAGCGCTCCTTGTGCGCGGCGGTGCCGTAGCGCTCGAACACCTCCATGTTGCCGGTGTCGGGGGCCGAGCAGTTGAACACCTCGGCGGCGATGCGGACCTTGCCCATCTCCTCGGCCAGATAGGCGTAATCGACGGCGCTCAGGCCGAGCCCCTTTTCGCTGTCGGTCAGCCAGAAGTTCCACAGGCCGCGCGTCCGGGCCTTGGCCTTCAGCCCGTCGATGATCTCGATCTGGCGCGCGGTCGGCACGAAGCGGTCGCCCGCCTTGCCGGTCTCGCCATGGTATTCATGGTCCAGCGGCTCGATCTCGTCAGCGATCATGGTCCGGACCTGCGCCACCAGCGCCTCGACCCGATCGCTCATTCCCAGGTTCATGCTCGCATCCTCTCCATTGTCCGGCCCCTACTCGGGCAGGCCCATCATCCAGTCGAAGCCCTCGGCGACCCACTCGGCGGGGATCGAGTGTCCCTTGGGGTGCAGGCAAAGCTCCAGCACCCGGCCGCTGGCGCAACCGTCCCAGCGATAGCAGCGAAACCGCGGATGGTCGATCTCGCGGTCGGGCATCGCCCGGCAGCCGTCGAGGCGCCGCAAGGTGTCCATGCCCTCCGGGATCGGCATCGAGTTGTAGATGCCGATCTCGTCATAGGCCACGACCCGGTCGGCGAGCCCGTGGATATGGCGCAGGTTCACCGGCCCGGTGGGGCAGGTCGCGGGCGTCGAATTCCAGAACCCGCCCGAAATCGGCGCATAGGCGGCAAACAGCGGCCCGGCGTAGCAGGCCAGGTTCCAGACCAGCGAGGCGCCGCGCGAGAACCCCGAGGCCAGCGTGTGCCCGGCGTCGACCGGCCAGCGCCGGGCGATATCGGCCATCACCGCCCGGACATAGGCCAGCTCGTCGCGCCCCGGCTCGGCCCGGCCCTCGCCGATCTGGCGCCAGTAGCCGGTGCGGGCATAGGGCGCGACGAACAGCGCGCCGCGGCGGTGGACCGAATTGACCATGGCGCGGTTGCGAAAGGCGCCCTCGGGCGAGGCGTTCCAGCCGTGGAAATACACCACCAGAGGCAACCGGCTGGCGCCGTCCCAACCGGGCGGCGGGGCGGCCAGGTAATAGCCGCCTTCAACCTCGCAGGGCACGGTTCCGCCGCAGGGCGCGGCCTTTGCCGGCGATACGCCGAGGACCGCGACCAGCAGCAGCAGGACCAGCCGTATCCTCACTCGACCCCTCCGAATATCTCGTGCCCGTGATCGACGTTGATGCCGCCGCTGACCGGGATGATGCCGCCGGTGGTATAGGCCCCGCCCCGGCCGCAGAGGAACAGCACGCAGCCGGCGATATCGTCGGCGCGGCCGATCCGGCCCATCGGCACGTCCGCCGCCACCCGGGCGCGCTTGGCTTCGTCGGCGGTGAAGTGCTGGGTCATGCGGCTGAGGAACGGCCCCGGCGCCAGGGCGTTCACCGTGATCTGGCGCCCGGCCAGCTCGCGCGCCAGGATACGCGTCAGGTGATGCACCGCCGCTTTCGAGGCGGCATAGGAATAGGCCGGCTCGCCGACCGGCGCGTCGCCCATCACCGAGCCGATATTGATCACCCTTGCCGGGTCGTCCGGGGTTGCCGTGGCCGCCAGCAGCGGGGTCAGGTCGCGGGTCAGCGAGAACAGCCCGGCGCAGTTGACCGACATCACCGTGTCCCAGGCGTGGAAGGGGAACGCCTCGTAGGGCGCGCCCCAGCTCTTGCCGGCGTTGTTGATCAGGATGTGCAGCTTGTCGGTGCGCGCCCCGATCTCGGCCGACAGCGCGGCGACGCCCTCGCCGCTGCCCAGGTCGCCGGCGAAGCCCTCGGCCCGGCCCGGCCCGATGGCGGTCAGTTCA
>JACZTQ010000165.1 GCA_022573605.1 Pseudomonadota bacterium
GCCCAGTGCCTCGTCGACCTCGTCGAACACCGCCGCCGCGTCCCGGTAGGCCGCCGCCAGGTCCCGCCCCATGCCGACCGCCTGGGCACCCTGACCGGGAAAGGTGAATGCGCGCATATGTGCCCCCATGATTGCCGTGCCTGCTACCTGCGGCAGGCCGCAACCGTTGTCAAGAAAGCGCACCCTCGCGCCCGCGCGCCCGACGGGTCTCCAAAGAATCGCCCGGATAGGATAGGATCGGCTCCGGTCCCCGCATTTTCCACCGTTGACGACGGCCCGGCCTGGCTCTGATTTGCACCGAAGTGTTGGAGAGGACGAATGTCGAATTATTCCCATATCAACGACATGGCCCCGAATGTGCGCCGGCGCACGGTCGCCGGTCTGAAACGGCTGCGCCAGCAACTCGACGCCGAAATGCCGCGCAAGACCCGAACCCGCACTTTGGTTCTCGGCACCTGGAACATCCGCAACTTCGACGACAATCGTTTCATGAACGCCAAACGCACGCTGGAGGACCTGTATTACATCGCCGAGATCATTGCCCGCTTCGACGTCATCGCCGTGCAGGAGATCTGCGACGATCTGGGGCCGCTCGACCGTGTCATGGACCTTCTGGGGCGTGATTTCGCCTACATCGTCACCGATATCACCGAGGGCAGTGGCGGCAACAAGGAGCGGCTGGGCTTCGTTTTCGACCGCAACAAGGTTCGCTTCAAGGGCGTTGCCGGCGAGCTGGTGCTGCCCGACAGGATGCAGATCATCGCCGGCGAAAAAAAGCGCCAGTTCTCGCGCACGCCCTTCATGTGCTCGTTCCAGTCCGGCTGGTTCAAGTTCCTGTTTTCCACCGTGCACATCTACTTCGGCAAGGATTCCGGCGCGAAATACCGGCGCCGGGTCGACGAGATCGAGACCGTGGCCGCATTTCTCGCCAGGCGCGCCGCGAAGGATCGCCACAACCACATCCTGGTCGGTGACTTCAACATCAAGAAACCCGGCAGCGCCGGCGCCAACGTACTGGAAGACAGCGGCTTCAAGGTGTTCCAGAACAAGGAGGGCAGCAACAAGAACCAGACCAGGTTCTACGACCAGATTTCATTCCTGGTGAAAGAGAACCAGCTTCAATTCGCCGGTTCGGAGCGCGACCGGGGCGTCCTTCAGTTCTTCGACAGCCTGTACCGCAAAACCGATTTCGCTGCTTACAGGGCGGACCTGAAAGCCGCCGTCGAGGCCAAGATCGTGAAGATCGCGGCTGAGGTCGAGGACCGGAAGGGGAAGCTGGAGCGGGCGCGGTCGGAAAACAGCAAGAACGGTCACCGCAAGAAAATCACCAAGCTGGAAGACGCGATCACCAAGTGGAAATTGCATCTCACCGATGACGCCACGCTCAAGGCCTACTACCTCGGGGTCTGGCGCACCTTCCACGGCAGCGATCACCTGCCGTTATGGGTCAACCTGCGGGTCGACTTCAGCGACGAATATCTGGACGAGCTGGCCGCCGATTGACGCCTCGAACCGGAAGTTCCCCCGTCCGCTAAACCAGGAGATCCCCGCTCCCACATGAACCACGCCGGGGCGGTGCGCCCCCCTCCCCCCGCGTGGGGGAGGGATGGGGAGGGGGGGACGGCGCATGGCGCCGTTCAGCGCGAGCCGGGTCGAGGTCCCGGATTAAATCCGGGACGTCGGGGGGCTGCCTAGCCCGCCACCATCTTCGCCACCTCGCCGGCGAAGTCGTCGGGCCCACCCGTATCGACCCCCTCGCCGACCGCCAACCGCGCGAAGCCGCTGACCGTGACCGGCGCGCCAACGCCTTCCTCGGCCTCCTTGACCGCGGCCTCCACCGTCAGGTCCGGGTTGATCACGAAGGCCTGCTTCAGCAGGCAGACCTCCTGGAAGAACTTGTTCATCCGCCCGGCGATCATCTTCTCGATCACGTGCTCGGGCTTGCCCGACTCGCGGGCCTGTTCGCTCAGCACCTGCTTTTCGCGGGCAACCAGCGCCGGATCGAGCCCGGCCTCGTCGAGCGCCACCGGGCCGGTCGCCGCCACATGCATGGCGATCTGCCGGCCCAGCGCCTCGAGTGCGGCCGCATCGCCGGTCGACTCCAGTCCCACCAGCACGCCGATCTTGCCCATGCCGGGGGCGGCGGCGTTGTGGACATAGCTCGCCACCAGGCCGGCCTCGATCCGGGCCGAGCGGCGCAAGCTCAGGTTCTCGCCGATCGTCGCGACCTGCGCGGTGACGCTCTCGGCCACCGTCTTGCCGTTCATTTCAGCGGCCTTCAGCGCCTCGACGCCGCCCTCGACGCCCAGCGCGATTCTGCTGATCGCACCCACCAGTTCCTGGAACACCGGGTTGCGGGCGACAAAATCGGTCTCGGAATTCACCTCGACCGCGACCCCCACGCCGCCCTCCACGGCGACGCCGACCAGACCCTCGGCGGCGGTGCGCCCGGCCTTCTTGTCGGCCTTGGCCAGCCCCTTGACGCGCAGCAGATCGACCGCCGCCTCCATGTCGCCATCGGTCTCGACCAGGGCCTTCTTCACGTCCATCATGCCGGCGCCGGTCTTGGCGCGCAGTTCCTTCACCTGGGTCGCGGTGATCGCCATGGTTCGTTCTCCATATGCTTGGCCCGCGCCAGTCGCCCGGCCGCGGGAGGTGATGAGGTTCGGGTAAGACGCCGCGGCAAACCGGTGCGCCGCGGCGGTTGGCCGTCAGCCCGCGGCCTTCTCCTCGCCGGCCTCGTCGGCTTTGGCAGCCTTGTCGGCCTCGTCGGCCTTGTCGGCTTTGGCGGCTTTGGCGGTCTCGGCAGCCTTGTCGGCCTTGTCGGCCTCGTCGGCTTTGGCGGTCTCGGCAGCCTTGTCGGCCTTGGCCGCCTTGGCGGCAGCCTTCTCAACCTTGGCGGCCTCGGCGGCGGCGGCCTTCTCGGCCTTTGCAGCCTCGGCGGCGGCAGCCTTCTCAGCCTTGGCAGCCTCGTCAGCAGCAGCCTTCTCGGCCTTGGCAGCCTCGGCGGCGGCAGCCTTCTCGGCCTTGGCAGCCTCGGCGGCGGCAGCCTCGGCAGCAGCGGGTTCGGCGGCAGCTTCGTCAGCAGCGGGTTCGGCGGCGGCCTCGTCAGCAGTGGGTTCGGCGGCAGCCTCGTCAGCAGCGGGTTCGGTGGCGGCCTCGTCAGCAGCCTCGGCGGCAGCTTCGTCGGCGGCGGGCTCGGCCGCGGGCTCGGCGGCAGCTTCGTCGGCGGCGGGCGCGGCGGCGGCCTGATCAGCGGCGGCCCCGTCGGCGGCAACCTCGGCCAGGGCGGCCTCCTCGACCGGAGCATCCTCCAGCTCGCCAAGGTCGAAGCCGGCGGCGCCGAGCTGGCTCGCCATGCCGTCGATCACCGCCCGCGCCACCAGATCGCAGTAGAGCGCGATCGCCCGGCTGGCGTCGTCATTGCCCGGAATCGGGAAATCGACGCAATCGGGGTCGCAGTTGGTGTCGAGGATCGCCACCACCGGAATGCCCAGCTTGCGCGCCTCGGCGATCGCCAGCGCCTCCTTGTTGGTGTCGATCACGAACATCATGTCGGGCACGCTGCCCATGTCGCGGATGCCGCCCAGCGAGGCCTGCAACTTGCCGCGTTCGCGCTCCAGGTGGAGGCGCTCCTTCTTGGTGAAGCCCTCGGCGCCGTCGTCGAGCTGCTCGTCGAGCGATTTCAGCCGGTCGATCGACTTCGAGATCGTCTTCCAGTTGGTCAGGGTGCCGCCGAGCCAGCGGTGGTTCATGAAATACTGCGCCGAGCGCTCGGCCGCGTCGGCCAGCGGCTGGGCGGCCTGGCGCTTGGTGCCGACGAACAGGATCCGCCCGCCCTTGGCGACACAGTCGCGCAGGGCCTGCAAGGCGGCGTCGAGCAGCGGCACGGTCTGGGTCAGATCGACGATGTGGATGCCGTTGCGGGCGCCATAGATATAGCGGCCCATCTTGGGGTTCCAGCGGTGCGTCTGGTGTCCGAAGTGAACGCCGGCCTCGAGCAGCTGACGCAAGGAGAATTCTGGCAGAGCCATCTCGCAGTACCTTTCCGGTTTCGCCTCGGCAGGGGTGAGAGCTTTGCGCCCAACCGGCGGACCCTGCGGGGATGTCTCCCCCGACGGCCCAAACCCTGCCTGCGGATTGAAGTGAGGGGCCTATAGCGGGGATTTGGCGGTGACGCAAGAGCGCCCCGTGTGATAAGGAACACGCCCGCTCAACAACCATGCTTTCTTGCCGAACCATGCAGACGAAAGACAGCGCGACGCAAATGCGCCCGCCGGCCAGACCCGGACGCGGGGGCAACCGGCTGCGCAATCTCGCCGCCGTCTGCCTGACCGCCTTTGCGATCGGCTTTGTCGGCTATTTTTCCTATGTCACCTACCAGTTGACCCGGGCCGAGACCCCGGGCCAGTCGACGCCGAACGACATCTCGGTGTTCTGGGCCGCCGCCCGGATCGCGCTGGACGGGCCGCCGGCCGACGCCTTCGATCTGGCAAAGCTCGAAGCGGCCCGCGACCTGCCCGCCTGGGTGCCCGAGTCCGGGCGCCGGATGGCCTGGTCCTATCCGCCCCAGTTCCACGCGCTGATCCTGCCGCTGGGCCTGATGTCGTTCAACCTGGCCTGGGTGGTGTTCGCGCTGGCCGGGGTCGCCGCGTTCTGGATCGGGCTCGGGCGGCTGGTTCCGGGCACCGTCATCCCGATCATCGCGGTGGCCTCGCCGGCGGTCCTGATGTGCGCGATCCAGGGCCAGAGCAGCCTCCTGGTGGCGGCCCTGCTGGCGGGGTTCCTGGCCTGCCTCGGGCGCGGGCGCCAGGTGCTCGCCGGCGTGCTGCTGGGGTTGCTGACGATCAAGCCGCAATTCGGCCCCCTGCTGCCGCTGGTGCTGATCGCCTGCGGCGCCTGGCGGGTGATCGGCTGGGCGGTGGTGACAAGTCTGGTCATCCTGGTGCTGACCCTGGCCTGGGCCGGGCCCGGCTACTGGGTCGCCTTCTTCGAGGGGATTTCGGACTCCGCCGATCGGCTCGAGGCGGGCTGGCTGCCGCGCTACCTGATGATCAACTGGTATGCCTTCGGCATCGCGACCGGTCTGGCCAACGGCCCGGCCCACGCCCTGCAACTCGGCGTCACCGCAGCCATTGCGGCGGCGGTGTTCTGGGCCTGGCGCCGGCCCCAGGCCCCGTTCGCCCTGAAGGCCGCGGTGCTGACCCTGGCAATCCCGCTGGCCAGCCCCTACGCCTATTTCTACGACCTGGTGCTGCCGATGATCGGGGTAGCGCTGATGCTGGGCTTGCGGCGCCCGCGGGACTATTTAGGGGCGGCCACGCTCGCCGTGCTCTGGGCCTCCCCGACGCTCGGGCATTTCGGCCGGGAGTTCGGCATCGACCAGGCCTTCGCCCTGTTGACCCCGCCGATCCTGAGCGCCGCCCTCCTGCTCCTGCTCTGGAAGATCGCAGCGGCGCACCAGCCGGCCCCGGCCCCACCCCCGGCCCGACCCCCGGCCCCACCCCCGGCCTGACCCGCTACCCTGACCCGGCCCGCAGCCCCGGCTTGAGTTGCGGCGGCACCCGGATATCATGCCGCCACGGCGCCCGGCGCGCCACCAGCGTCCTGCCCCCGAAGGAGCCTGCCCGCCCATGCCGCCCGACCCCGACCAGCCGACCGACGCCGCGCTCAGCCCCCGCATCGAGGCCAGCTTCGGCGCCGCCGCGCCATCGGCCTTTGGCCGCGCCACCCCGTTGGTCGCGTTCGTGAGCCGGACGCTGATGGTGCTGCTTCTCGTTACACTCATCGCCTATCTCGGCGCCATCGCCTGGGTGTTGAACTCCGACGTGGCCAGGGGCGCCGCGTTCCACATCGATTTCGTCGCCTTCTGGGCCGCGGCCAAGCTGGCGGTGGCGGGCGAGGCGGTCGTGGCCTTCGACCCAAATGCCCTGGTCGCCGCGCAATCGCTGGCGCCGGATGCGGCACGGCACGTCTATATGTGGCTTTACCCGCCGTCGTTCCATCTGCTGATCACACCGCTCGGCCTGCTCGGCTTCAGCGCCGCCTTCGCGATTTTCTCCACAGCGACGATCGGCCTCTACATCCTCGCGCTCGGCAGCTGGGCCAGGCCGGTCCCCGGCGGGCTCGCCCTGGCCGTCGCGGCGCCGCCCGTCGGCTTCGTTCTGATCGCCGGAAATGCCAGCCTGCTGTGGGTGTCGGCGCTGCTATGCGCCCTGTCGCTGCTGGCCCGCGGGCGCCCGCGCGGCGCCGGCGCGATGATCGCGCTGTTGACGCTGAAGCCGCAACTCGGCCTGCTGATCCCGGTGGCGCTGATCGCCGGGCGGCACTGGCGCGCGACCCTCTGGGCCGCCATCGCCACCGCCGCGATCGTGGCCCTGACCATCGCGGTGTTCGGGATCGGCTACTGGTTCGAGTTCTTCCGCGCCATGGTCCGCGCCACCGTGGCTTTCGCCCCCCATGGCGCCAACACCGACACCATGATCACCTGGTACGCCTGCGCCCGCCAGTTCGGCGCCGGCCACGAGACCGCCCTCGCCCTCCAGATGCTGTCGCTGGCGGCGGCCGCCGGGGCGGTCGGGCTGCTCTGGTCGCGCCGCTCCGTCGCGCCCGACCTGAAGCTCGCGGCGCTCCTCCTGGCAACCCTGATCTCGACCCCCTACGCGTTCCAGTACGAACTGGTGCTGGCGGTGGCCGGCGCCCTGTTCCTCGCCCGCGCCGGCATCGGGCACAGCCCGGCCGGGCGGGCCTGGCTGGCGGCACTCTGGCTGCTGCCGGTGCCGGGCTGGCTGATCGGCGGGATCGAGATCGCGCACTACGCCGCCCCGGTCCTCGCCCTGTCGGTCGCTGCCTGCACCGTGCTCGCGCTCCGGCGGCCGAACGCCGCCCAAAGCTGACCGGACCCGATGCCCAAACCCCTCCCGATCGCCCCCATTCTGATCGCCGGCCCCACCGCCAGCGGCAAGTCGGCCCTGGCGCTGGCCCTGGCCCGACGGCTCGGCGGCGCGGTGATCAACGCCGACAGCCAGCAGGTCTACCGCGACTGGCGCATCCTCACGGCCCGCCCGACGCCCGAAGACGAGACCCGGGCGCCGCATTTCCCCTACGGCCACCTGGCCCTGGCGG
>JACZTQ010000166.1 GCA_022573605.1 Pseudomonadota bacterium
GCTCGCGGTCGCCACCGGCGACAATGTGCGCGAGCCGCAGAACCGCCGGGTCGAGATCACGCTCTCGAACTGAGCCGCGGCGCATTGAATCAGACCGCCCCGCGCACCATCTGTGCGGGGCGGTTTTCTTTTTCGGGGGTGTGCGAAGGGGGAACGGAGCGGAGGATCCGGCGATGCGGACGGCACGTGTTCTTGCAATCTCCATCCTGGCGGCCGGTCTGGCGATCGCGCCGGCCTACGGTGGGTCGGACACCGATGAGCGCCCCCTGTCCGAGCAGCTCGACGAAGCCTTCCGCGGCCTGATGGAGCAGATGAAGCCCGCCCTCGACGAGTTTCTGGAAACCCTGGAGGTGCTGGAGAAAATCGACAGCTTCGAGCACTACGAGCGCCCCGAGATCCTGCCCAATGGCGACATCATCATCCGCCGGCGCGAGGATGCGCCGCCGTTGCCGCGCGATGACGGCAAGGAACCGGACGAGGAACAGGGTGTGCGCACCTGAATTGCAGACCTGACCGCGCGCCTGAATCCCGGGGTTTCCGCCGCGCCGCGCTTCGCCTATCTGTGGTGTCCCGCAATCAGGAGGATTCCCGGATATGAACCTTGGCCCGATTTCCCGCCCCGCCCGGCCGGCCCGCGATACCGCCAGAGACGACCCGGCCGGAGATGGTGGGGGGGGTGAACTGGGCGCGCTGCCCGAGTGGGATCTCTCCGACCTCTACCCGGCCATGGACAGCCCCGAGCTGACCGGGGACCTCGAGCGGACCGAGGCCGAGTGCAAGGCCTTCGCCGGGCGCTACGAGGGCAAGCTGGCCGGGTTGGGCGGGGACGGGCTGGCAACGGCAATCGCGCAATACGAGGCGATCGACCTGACCTTGGGCCGGGTGATGTCGTTCGCCGGGCTGCTCTACTACCAGAACACCGCCGATCCGCTCCGCGCCAAGTTCATGGGCGACAGCCAGGGCCGGATCACCGCGATCACCCAGCCGCTGGTGTTCTTCACCCTCGAGCTCAACCGCATCGACGACGCGGTGCTGGCGGCGGCCCTGGCTTCGAGCGCGGCGCTCCGGCGCTACCGGCCCTGGCTCGACCGCCTGCGGGTGCTGCGCCCGCACCAGCTCTCGGACGAACTGGAGAAGTTCCTGCACGACCAGTCGGTGGTCGGCGCCACGGCCTGGAACCGGCTGTTCGACGAGACCATGGCCGGGCTGACCTTCGAGGTCGCGGGCGAGGGCGCGGGCGCGGACCAGCCGATGGGACTGGAGGCGACGCTGAACCTGCTGTCGGACCCGGATCGCAAACGCCGCCAGGCGGGCGGCGAAGCGCTGGCGGCGGTGCTGGAGGCGAACCTCAAGCTGTTCACCCGGATCACCAACACCCTGATCAAGGAGAAGGAGGTCGAGGACACCTGGCGCAAGATGCCGAGCCCCGAACACGGCCGCCACCTGGCCAACGACGTCGAGCCCGAAGTGGTCGATGCGCTGCGCCAGGCGGTGCAGGCGGCCGGCCCGCGGCTTTCGCACCGCTATTACGCGATGAAGGCCAAATGGCTGGGGCTGGAGCGGCTGGAATACTGGGACCGCAACGCGCCGCTGCCGGAGACCGACGACCGGGTGGTGCCCTGGGCCGAGGCCAGGGCGACGGTGCTGGAAGCTTACGCCGGGTTCTCGCCCCGGATGGCGGAACTGGCCGAGCCGTTCTTCGAGCGCGGCTGGATCGATGCCGAGGTCAAGCCCGGCAAGGCGCCGGGCGCCTTTTCGCACCCCACGGTGAGCGACGTCCACCCCTATGTGATGCTGAACTACCTGGGCAAGACCCGGGACGTGATGACCCTGGCCCACGAGCTTGGCCACGGGGTGCATCAGCGCCTGGCGGCGGGGCAGGGCGAGTTGCTCAGCCGCACCCCGCTGACCCTGGCCGAGACCGCCAGCGTGTTCGGCGAGATGCTGACCTTCCGCAAGCTGCTGGCGGCCGAGACCGGCCCGGCGAAGCGCAAGTCGCTGCTGGCCGGCAAGACCGAGGACATGATCAACACCGTTGTGCGCCAGATCGCCTTCTACGAGTTCGAGCGCCGGATCCATGCCGAGCGGCGCGAGGGCGAGTTGACCAGCGCGCGCCTTGGCGAAATCTGGCTGGCGGTGCAGGGCGAGAGTCTGGGCCCGGCGGTCAACCTGGGCGCGGGCTACGAGACCTTCTGGGCCTATATCCCGCATTTCATCCACTCGCCGTTCTACGTCTACGCCTATGCCTTCGGCGACGGGCTGGTGAACGCGCTCTATGCGGTCTACGAGCAGGGCGAGGCGGGCTTTCAGGACAAGTATTTCGACATGCTGGCGGCGGGCGGCGCCAAGCACCACAAGGAGCTGCTGGCGCCGTTCGGGCTGGATGCCTCGGACCCGGCCTTCTGGGACAAGGGTTTGAGCCTGATCGAGGGCTTCATCGACGAGTTGGAGGCGATGGGGTAAGCGCCCGCGCGCCGCGGAGCCGCCGCTCCCCACCCGCCCGCCCTCGCGCCGCCTCCGCGCCGCGCGGGCGCCGGGCACGATCCGCGCATTGACGTTCCGAATGAGTACTTGGCGCGCATCGGCACGGCGCGTATGGAAGCGGCACCGGTGGCGGCCGGGGAGCCACCTCCCGCCGGGCCTTCGGGGGGGCTTCGATGGATTTCGCATTGCCGATGGGCGAGCTTGCCGCGCTGCTCGCGATGCTGCTTGCCGGCGGTCTGGTCATGGGGCTTCTGGCCGGGCTGCTCGGCATCGGCGGCGGCGGCATCATGGTGCCGATCCTCTATGAGCTGTTCTCGGCGATTGGCGTCGATGAGGCGGTGCTCATGCATCTTTGCGTCGGCACCTCGCTCGCCGTCATCATGCCCACGTCGCTGCGCTCGTTCTACTCCCACCGGGCCAGAGGCGCGGTCGATATGGCTGTGATCCGCTCGATGGCGCTGCCCGTGGTTGCCGGCGTGGCGATCGGCACCCTGGTGGCGCGCTACTCCAGCACCACGATCCTGACCGCGATCTGGGCCGGCGCCGCGACCATGATGTCGCTCAAGATGTTCTTCGGGCGCGCGCACTGGAAGCTGGGAGACCAGATCCCGGGCAATCCCGGACGCGCCTTCTACGGGCTCTTCATCGGCGCCCTCTCGACGCTGATGAGCATCGGCGGGGGGGCCTTTGTCACCATGATGATGACGCTCTATGGCCGGCCCATGCATCAGGCGGTGGGCACCTCGTCGGGCTTCGGCCCGATGATTGCCATTCCCGGCACGCTCGGCTTCGTCTGGGCCGGGTGGGGGGTGGCCGGCCTGCCGCCGGGCTCGCTCGGCTATGTCTCGCTGCTGAGCGTTGCGATCATCGTGCCGGTCAGCGTGCTTGCCGCCCCCCTGGGCGTGCGCCTGGCGCACGGCATCTCGCGGCGCCGGCTCGAGCTTTGCTTCGCTGCCTTCCTGGCGCTGGTGGCGGCGCGGTTCTTCTGGACCATGGTGTAGGGAAAATACTGCGGCCTCCGCCACCCGCCCGCCCTCGCGTCTTGCATTTCACGCCGAGCCTGAGTACCACCCCGGCGGAGGCTGGGCCGAGGGATACGACCATGCAGGATCTGGAACCCGTTCGCGCCAGGACGCTGGCGCGGATCGCCGCCGCCGGGGACGAGGCGGCGATCGAGGCGCTGCGGGTGGCGGCGCTGGGCAAGAAGGGCGAGATCAGCCTGATGATGCGCGGGCTGGGCAAGATGACCCCCGACGAGCGCCGCCAGGCCGGCCCCCGGCTGAACGCGCTCAAGGACGAGATCAACGCCGCCATCGCCGCGCGCAAGGCGGCCCTGGGCGACGCGGCGCTGGCCGAGCGGCTGGAGACCGAGTGGCTCGACGTGACCCTGGCCCCGCGACCCATTGCCCAAGGCACCATCCACCCGGTCAGCCAGGTGATGGAGGAGGTCATCGCGATCTTCGCCGATCTCGGTTTTGCGGTCGCCGAAGGGCCGCAGATCGAGACCGACTGGTACAATTTCGACGCCCTCAACATCTCCCCCGAGCATCCCGCCAGGCAGGAGATGGACACCTTCTACATGGCCCGCGCGGAGGGCGACGAGCGCCCGGCCCACGTGCTGCGCACCCATACCTCGCCGGTGCAGATCCGCTATATGGAGGAGCACGGCGTGCCCTGCCGGATCATCGCCCCGGGCCGGGTCTACCGCTGCGACTACGACCAGACCCACACGCCGATGTTCCACCAGTACGAGGGGCTGGCGATCGACCGCGAGATCTCGATGGCGAACCTGAAATGGGTGCTGGAGGAGTTCTGCCGCGCCTTCTTCGAGGTCGAGGGGGTGGAGTTGCGCTTCCGGGCCTCGCATTTCCCCTTCACCGAGCCCTCGGCCGAGGTCGATATCCGCTGCTCGTGGGCCGGCGGCCAGTTGAAGATCGGCGAGGGCGACGACTGGATGGAGATCCTCGGCTCGGGCATGGTGCACCCGGATGTGCTGGAGGCGGTCGGGGTCGATCCGAAGGTCTGGCAGGGGTTTGCCTTCGGCATGGGGATCGACCGCATCGCGATGCTGAAATACGGCATCCCGGACCTGCGGGCATTTTTCGACTCGGACCTGCGGTGGCTGCGCCATTACGGCTTTGCGGCCCTGGACATGCCGACGCTGCATGGCGGGCTGTCCGCCTGAGCGGAGGCTCGGCGGGCGCGTCGCCGTTTACCGGTTTCGGGGCATCGTCTGCGGGATCCGGAAGCCCGATGCGGGTTACTGATTCTGGTCGATCTGACTGCCCAACGCGGATACCTCGACCGCCAGGGTCGCGTATTCGGCGTTCAGTTGCTCGAACTCGTCCAGCAGGTAGCCGGCCGAATTTTCCATCACGGAGAAAACAACGATGATGGCGAGGAGGAGAATCCCGGCGCCCAGAGCAACCCAGTCGGTCGTCACCGCACCGCGTTCGTCGTTCAGGAAAAGCCTGCTCATATTCGCTCCACCAGTTGCTGCGATTGACTTCGCAACTTCCGCGACGGTCCGTGCCGCTTCGGCCTCTTTCTCACTGCTCCGGGGCCTTGCGAAGTATACTGCACACTTTTGTGGTGAAAAAAAGGTGAGCGCTCCCTTTTAAGTAGAGGCGGCAATTTTTTTGCGGGGCCTTCCGGGGCGAGGATAATTCCGATATTCAACGCGCGAAACCGGCAACAACAGGGCCTGATAATGAAATTCACCTTGTCCTGGCTGAAGGACCACCTGGAGACCGATACGCCGCTGGAAGAGATTCTGAGCGCCCTGACCGATCTCGGACTGGAGGTCGAGGGGGTCGAGAATCCGGCGGATTCGCTCGGCGGTTTCACCATCTGCCGGGTGATCGAGGCGATGGCGCACCCGGATGCGGACAGGCTGCGGGTGTGCCGGGTCGAGACCTGGCCGGACGGGCCCGAGAAGCCCTCGGCCGAGGTCCAGGTGGTGTGCGGCGCGCCGAACGCGCGCACCGGGCTGGTCGGCGTGTTCGCCGCGCCGGGGCTGCATATCCCCGGCACCGGGGTCGATCTGAAGCCCGGCGTGATCCGCGGCGTCGAATCGAACGGGATGCTGTGCTCGGAGCGCGAGCTGATGATCTCGGACGACCACGAGGGCATCATCGAGCTGCCCGGAGACGCGCCGATGGGGGTGCGCTATATCGATTACGCGGGCTTGGCCGACCCGGTGATCGACATCGCCGTCACCCCGAACCGGCCCGATGCGCTGGGCGTCGCCGGCATCGCCCGCGACCTGGCGGCGCGCAAGCTGGGCAAGCTGATCACGCCGGCGGTCGAGGCCGTGCCCGGCGATTTTGCGAGCCCGATCAAGGTCCGGCTCGAGGACGATGTCGCGGACCAGGCCTGCCCGCTGTTCGTCGGGCGCTACATCCGGGGCGTGAAGAACGGCCCGTCGCCGGAATGGTTGCGGCAGCGGCTGCGCGCGATCGGGCTCAGGCCGATCTCGGCGCTGGTCGATATCAGCAACTACATCACCTTCGACCGCGGGCGGCCCCTGCATATGTTCGACGCCGACAAGCTGACCGGCGACATCCATGTGCGCCTTAGCCGCCCGGGCGAGACCCTTGAGGCGCTGGACGACAAGAGCTACCGGTTCGACGACGCCATGACCCTGATCTGCGACGATGCCGGGCCGCAGGGCATCGGCGGCGTCATGGGCGGCCTGCATTCCGGCTGTAGCGCCGAGACCGTGAACATCTTCGTCGAGGCGGCCTATTTCGACCCGGTCCGCACCGCCGCCACCGGGCGCAAGCTGCGCATCAACTCGGATGCCCGCTACCGGTTCGAGCGCGGCGTCGATCCGGAGTTCACGCCCATCGGCATGGAACTGGCGACGCGCATGATCCTCGATCTGTGCGGCGGCGAGGCCTCCGAGGTGGTGCTCGCGGGCGCCGTGCCGGACACCGCGCGCAGCTATCCGCTGAACCCGGAGCGGGTGGCCCGCCTGGTTGGCATGGAGATCGGCCGCGAGGAGCAGATCCGCATTTTGACGGCCCTCGGTTTCGAGGTCACCGACCCGATCGAGGCGCTGGCCGCCGCCGCCGCGCTGGCGATGGGGGCGGTGCCGACGATGACCGGCGACGCGCTGTCGGTCGCGCCGCCGCCGTGGCGGCCCGACGTGCGGGGCGAGGCCGACCTGGTCGAGGAGATCGCCCGGATCGCCTCGCTGGGCAAGCTGGAGGCCCGGCCCCTGGCGCGCGCCCGGGCCGGCGTCGGCGCCCCGACGCTGACCCCCATGCAGAAACGCGAGAGCATGGCGCGGCGCCGGTTCGCCGGGCTGGGGCTGAACGAAATTGTCAGCTACTCGTTCGTCTCCGGGGCGGAGGCGGCGCTGTTCGGCGGCGGCCAGGCGGCGCTGAAGCTTGAGAACCCGATCTCGTCGGAGATGTCGGACATGCGCCCCAGCCTGCTGCCGGGGCTGTTGGCGGCGGCGGCGCGCAACCAGGCGCGCGGCATCGCCGACCTGGGCCTGTTCGAGGACGGCCCCGCCTTCCCCGGCCGCGCGCCCCGCGAGCAG
>JACZTQ010000167.1 GCA_022573605.1 Pseudomonadota bacterium
GTGTGATGGGACGGCTTGCTCCGCACCCCCTCCCTGACCCTCCCCCCGGAGGGGAGAGGGGACACCGCCGCTCTTTCCGCAACGCCGCTCGCTACCCCAGCGCAACGCAATTCCCTCCCCCCGCCGGGGGGAGGGTCAGGGAGGGGGTGCGAGTGTGACCCTCCCCCTGACCGGCGTCACTGTCCTCGCCGTCAAGCAATACGGCGCCGGGCCGTTCGGCACCATGCTGCTGGGCGATCTCGGCGCCGAGGTGATCAAGATCGAGAACCCGGCCGACGGCGGCGACATGGCCCGCGCCGTGGGGCCGCATTTCCTGGCCGACGGCTCGAGCCAGTTCTTCCACGCCTTCAACCGCAACAAGCGCTCGCTGACCCTGAACCTGAAAGCGCCCGAGGGGCGCGAGATCTTCCTGCGGCTGGTGGCCGAGGCCGACGCGGTTCTGAACAACCTGCGCGGCGACCTGCCCGAGGCGCTGGGGCTGGACTATGCGACGCTTGGCAAGGTCAACCCGGCCATCGTCTGCGCCCATCTCTCGGCCTATGGCCGCGACGGGCCGCGGCGCACCTGGCCCGGCTACGACTACCTGATGCAGGCCGAGGCCGGCTACCTCTCGCTGACCGGCGAGCCGGACGCCCCCCCTGCCCGCTTCGGCCTCTCGATGGTCGACATGATGACCGGGCTGACGGCGGCGTTCGCCCTGACCAGCGGCATCATCGGGGCGCGGGCCAGCGGCAAGGGCATGGACCTCGACACCTCGCTGTTCGACACCGCGCTGCACAATCTCAGCTATCTTGCTACCTGGTACCTGAATGCGGGCGTCAACCAGGGCCGCGAGCCGCGCTCGGCGCATCCCTCGCTGACCCCCTCGCAGCTCTACCGGACCGGCGACGGCTGGCTCTTCGTGATGTGCAACAAGGAGAAGTTCTGGCCGCTCCTGGCCGAGGCGCTGGGCCACCCGGAATGGGCCGCCGACCCGCGCTTCGCCAGCTTTGCCGCCCGGCTGGAACACCGGGCCGAGGTGACCGAGATGCTGGACGCGGCGCTCTCCGAGCACCCCACCGCCGCGTGGCTGGAGCGGCTCGGCGGCATCGTTCCGGTCGCCCCGGTCAACGATGTGGCGGAGGCGCTGGAGAACCCGTTCGTGGCCGATCGGGGCCGGGTCGCCGGATACGCCGGGCCGGACGGGACCGAGATGTTGCGGATGCTGGCCGGACCGGTGCGGGTCGGCGGGGCCGAGCAGCCGAGGACGGCCGGGCCGGAACTGGGCGCGGATACCGGCGCGATCCTGCGCCGGCTGGGCCTCGGCGAGGCCGAGATCGAAGCGCTGCGGGCCAAGGGGGTGGTTTGAGAGCGAAGCGGCGCAACTTGTTGCGCCAACGGTAGGGCGGACAGCATCGCGATGGCCCGCGGCTTGGGGGCACTGACGGATCTGGTCGGGATCATCGGGCCGGTGGTGTCTCGGGGTTTCGCGCCCGGATTGGGCGGCGGGTCGGGCCTATGCTAGCCTATGGCGGAATTCCCGCCGCTTCCGGGAGAAACCGCCGCCGCAGGAAGGGTATCATGATGGTGATTGCCGAACTCGACCCGCAACCGGAACCCGACGCTCCGGGCCTCACCGGGCAAATCGCCGAATGGGTTGCGGCCTCCGGCCCGCCGTCGCCGCCGGCGCTGGTCTGGGCCAGGCACGCGTTGCTGGACTGGCTCGGGGTGACCATCGCCGGCGCGCGCGAGCCCCTGTCGGCGATGTTGCGCGATGAACTCGCGCCCGGCGGCGGGCCGTGCAGCCTGATCGGCGCCGACGGCGGCGCCGATCTGCACACCGCCGCGCTGATCAACGGCGCCGCCGGGCATGCGCTCGACTATGACGACGTGGCGCAGGCGATGGAGGGGCATCCGACCGCCCCGGTCGCCCCGGCGGTGCTGGCCTTGGCCGAGCACACCAACGCGGACGGCCGGGCCGTGCTCGAGGCGCTGGTCGCCGGCGTCGAGGTCGAGTGCGCGCTGGGCCTGATGACCCGGGGCGCCCACTACGCCGCCGGGTTCCACGCCACCGGCACCCTCGGCAGCTTCGGCGCCGCCGCGGCCTGCGCCCGGCTGATCGGGCTGGACAGCGGCGCGACGGCGGCGGCCCTCGGGCTCGCGGCGTCGCAGGCGGCCGGGCTGAAATGCAACATCGGCACCATGGTCAAGCCGTTCCATGCCGGCAAGGCGGCGGCAAACGGCCTGCTGGCGGCCCGGCTGGCGGCGCGTGGCTTCAGCGCCGATCCGGCGGCGATCGAGACCCCGCAGGGCTTCATGGCGACCCAGTGCCCGGGCTTCGAGGCCGCGCCCTTCCGGCCCGACCCGGCGGCGCCCTACCAGATCGAGCGCACGCTCTTCAAATACCACGCCGCCTGCTACTCGACCCATGCCGCGATCGAGGCGATCGGTCGGTTGCGGCGCGAGCACGGGGTGTCGCTGGCGGACCTGGCGGCGATGACCCTGAGGGTGAACCCGCGCCACCTGAATATCTGCAACATCGCGGAACCCCGGACCGGGTTGCAGATGAAATTCTCGCTGCGCCACCTCGCGGCGCTGGCGCTCGACGGGGTGGCGACCGGGGCGCTGGCGACCTACTCCGACGCCACCGCCAACGAGCCCCGGTATGTGACGGCGCGCCGCAAGATCACCGTGGCCGCCGAAGCGGAGCGCGACCGCATGGTGACGCGGGTCGAGATCGTCCTGACCGATGGAAGCCGGCTGGCGGCGGAGGCGGATATGGGCCGCCCCGCCACCGACCTGGCCGAGCAATGGCGGCGGCTTGCGGACAAGTTCGCCTCGCTCGCCGAGCCGGTCATCGGCCAGAGTCGAGCGGCCGCGATCATCGCCCGGATCGAGGCGCTCGATCAGGCGGACGATATTGGCGCCCTGATGGCATTGACCCGTTGACGGCGCCGCCACCGGCGCGTCCACTGCCGGACAGACCGACAGGCGAACCCAGAGGGGAGCAAAAATGGGCTGGAGCGGGCAACTCGAGCATATCCACATCACGGCGGCCAAGCGGGGCGCGATGGAGCCGCTGACCGAAGCCCGGCTGGTGGCCGGCAAGGGCATCGAGGGCGACCGCTATTTCCTCGGCACCGGCACCTATTCGATAAAACCGGAGCCGGGCCGCCAGGTCACCCTGATCGAGGCCGAGACCCTGGAAGCGCTGGCCCGCGACGAAGGCATCGAGCTGGCGCCGCACGAGCACCGGCGCAACCTGACCGTCCGCGGCGTGCCGCTCAACCACCTGGTCGGGCGGCGCTTCCGGGTCGGCGCCGTGCTGCTGGAGGCAACCCGGCTGAACCTCCCCTGCAAATACCTGGAACTGGTCACCGGCAAGGCGGTCTACCAGCCGCTCATCCACCGCTCCGGCCTCAACTGCATCATCGTCGAGGGCGGCGCGATCAAGCCCGGCGACCCCGTCACCCCGCTCTGAGAAGAACCGCCCATGCCCCCCCTGCCCCGGATCGACCCCGACCGCCTGTGGCGCCGCCAGAGCGAGATGGACGCCATCGGCGCCACCCCCGGCGGCGGCGTCCACCGGCTGGCGCTGGGGGCCGACGACATCGAGGCGCATCGGCGGCTGGCGGACTGGGCGGCGGCGCGGGGCTGGACGGTGGCGCTCGACGACATCGGCAACATGTTCCTGCGCCGCGCCGGCAGCGACCCCGCCCTGCCCCCGGTGGCCAGCGGCTCGCACACCGACAGCCAGCCGATGGCCGGGCGCTTCGACGGCATGTCCGGGGTGCTGGCCGCCTTCGAGGCGCTGGAGACCATCGACGATGCCGGCATCGCCACCCGCCACCCCCTCGAGGTGGCGATCTGGAACAACGAGGAAGGCCCGCGCTTCGCCCCCGCCTGCATGGGCTCGGCGGTCTATGCCGGGATGCGGACGCTGGCCGAGATGCGCGCCACCGCCGACGCCGACGGCATCACCATGGGCGCCTGCGTCGACGACCTGAAAGCCGCCCTGCCGGACGCCGGGCGGCGCGAACTCGGCGCACCCTTCGCCGCCTTCATCGAGTCCCATATCGAGCAGGGCGTCACCCTGGAGGGCAACGGCAACATCATCGGCGTGGTGACGGGCATGCAGGGCTACCGCCGTTTCCGGGTCGAGGTGACGGGGGCCGACGCCCATTCCGGCACCACCCCGCGCGCGCGCCGCAAGGACGCCTTCGTCGCCGCCACCGAGATGGCCGTGGCGCTGCGCGCGGCCTTCATCGACGACACCGACACCATGCGCTTCACCATCGGCCGCTTCGAGGTCGAGCCGGGGGGCATCTCGGTGGTGCCGGGCCGGGTGGTCTTCGTCATCGACCTGCGCCACCCCTCGGCCGCGGCGCTTCAGGTCGAGGGCGACCGGGTGGCGGCCATCTGCGCCGGGCTCAAGGGCCCCTGCGAGGTCACCATCACCCCCCACAGCGCCTCCGACCCGATGGAGTTCCCCGAGGCGATGCGCGCCCGCCTCGCGGCGGCGGCCACGGCGCGGGGCTACCCGAACCAGCCGATCTTCTCCGGCGCCGGCCACGATGCGCGCCACATCGCCCGGCTCGGCCCGGCCGGGATGATCTTCATCCCCTGCAAGGACGGCATCAGCCACAACGAGGCCGAAAGTGCCGAGAAGGAGCACTGCGCCGCTGCGGCGCAGGTGATCGCCGATGTGCTGATCGAATTGGCGGGGCCGGTGTGACCCCGGCGCCTCCCCTCCCCTGTCATCCCCGTCTTTCCCCGTCATCCCCGCCCTTCCCTGTCATCCCCGCCCTTCCCCGTCATCCCCGCCCTTCCCCGTCATCCCCGCCCTTCCCCGTCATCCCCGCCCTTCCCCGTCATCCCCGCGAAGGCGGGGATCTCATGACAAACCCGGCGAGATTCCCGCCTGCGCGGGAATGACGGTGGAGAGGCCGCGTTGAAAATCCTCCGCACCGACCGCGAACTCCAGACCCCCCACGTCGACGCCACCCTACGAGGCGCGGCGCCGGGGATTTCGCCCCCTCCCCCTGGAAGGGCTTCGCAGGGGACCGTGGCCGCAGATGCGGCCGCGTAAGCCCCGGAGAAGGGCCGGGGTGGGGGTCTGCGACGCTGCAATCCGCGATGCGGGTCGCCATGAGATGGAGACGCCGCAATGAAGATCATCCGCACCGACCGCGAACTGCAAACCCCCCACGTCGACGCCACCCTGCGCGCGGCCGGCCACAACCTCGTCCTGCTCCCCGACGGCATCGCCGAGGACGCCCTGATCGAGGCCGTCCGCGACGCCGGCCTGCTGCTGATGTGCTACACCCCGATCACCGCCCGGGTGATCGCCGCCGCCCACCGCCTCAGGGGCATTGTCAAATACGGCGTCGGCATCGACGCCATCGACATTCCGGCGGCCCGGGCGCGCGGCATCCATGTGGTCAACATCCCCGAATACGCCGAGGAGACGGTGGCCGAGGGCGCCTTCGCCCTGATGATCGCCCTGGCGAAAAAGCTGCTGCCGCTGCAGCGCCAGATGCAATCGCAAGGCTGGGCCTGGCCCGAGGCCCGCTGGCTCGGCTCCGACATCGCCGGCAAAACGGTCGGGCTGGTCGGCCTCGGCCGCATCGGCCGCTCGATGGCGCGGATGGCGGGGGCGGGGTTCCGGGCGCGGGTGCCGTAAAAGATTCCATCCCGCCCCCACCTGTTCAAAGCTCTCCATCTATTTCAATTTTCAATGAAATATTAAAATCAAAGGTAAGTAAACCTGTCGGAGCTGTTGTTGTAGTATCAAGCTCGCCTGTTAATGACGATTCGTATAAAGATCCTGTGTGGTTAAATCATTTTGATGGTAAAGCAGGTTCTAGTGATCCGATGCAAGTGGAGAAAATGAGGGTTCAATTGTCGGAAGCTTTAGTATCCGGCGTTGATCTTACGATGATCAACGATGATTATCCGTTATTAAAGAATCTTTTGGACGAAATATTGGAAATTGAGATAACAAACAATACAAATATGCCGTTGCGGCCCGAATACCGGTCAACCGTGGCTGATTCGGGGGAGAAAGCTACTTTCGGTAGCTCCGCAACGGCAGATCAATTTGAAGAACACACGCCGGTGCGAAGGCTCATTCGACCATTCTACTTCGCTCAAATGTTTTTACGTTTGAGCTTCGTAGGAATTGTTCTGCATGAGAATGTTCCTGCGAAGTCCCAAACAGACCCGAAGGGTTTAGTTGCGGGACGAAGCAGAACAACCGCCAGCCCTCAGTCGGTAATTTTAGATGGGGCGCGATCCCACTCGCCTCTGCGATTCTTCTTCGCCAAGGCTTCGAAGGAATCGATCCTGCGAAGCTTCAGCGAAGCAGATCGAAGCCTATCTTCGAGTGACTTCGCTACGACGAAGAAGGGTGTTCGCCCCCAATTGATTCCATCAATCGGGGCCAATGCGGCCGTCATTGCTATATCCAGTTCACCGATCAACGATAGTGTATTAGGTGATGAAACATGGCTTGGATATTTCAAAAAAGAACTTGTTTCAAGCAGCCCCCTAAAAAGGGAAAAAGCCAGAGAAAGGATAAAAAACGCTATTCCCGGCAGTGATTTGACCCTGATTAGAGACCATCGCGAACACTATCCGCGAATATACGAATTAGTTTTTGGTAATACGGATAGGCCATTGCCGCCCGACCAACCTGCTATGGTTGGTTTGGAGGAGAACGCTACGATTTATAGAAGACCGCCGGTTTCCTATCCACTGTTCCGTATTATATTGCCAAATATTCCCAGGTTGGTGTTACCGGTTGGAATCAGCACAATGATTTCGGTTGACTATTTTTCAAGAAGGTTAATGAATTTATGGAATTATTTTGGGCGTTTATTTAGGGAGTTTTTTGAAGAGGCGCGTCCGATGTTCCGGTTTGCGATTCCTTAAGCTGTTTTGTGAACCGCGTAGGTTCAAATAGGATTAAATTGCTTAAATAGGAGTCTGCGGCGAGTGAATATGAGCCGTATTCAGGTGCACAACATCTGATGTATCCTAATGATATGTATTA
>JACZTQ010000168.1 GCA_022573605.1 Pseudomonadota bacterium
ATCCAGCCGAGCGCGCCGGTCCAGCGCAGGCCGAAGCCGCCGGCCAGCAGCACCAGTGCCGCCGCCGCCGCCGGCTCGGCCCAGCGCCGGATCGCGCCGGCCGCCTCGGGCCGCACGAAGCTCACGCCCCGGCCCCGGGATCGGCCCCGAGATCAGACCCGGCGAAAGGCCTGCCCCGGATCGGGGTCCGGGGCCTGATTTTCGCCCTGATTTTATCGCTGGCCCGTGCCATAAGCTGCCCCCATGAACCAGCCCCCAGATAACAACGCCTTGGCCGCCGATGGAAGGGTCCGCGACGCGACGGCGAAGAACTGGGTCGACCGCTTCGCCCCGCCCCGGTGGCGGCCCTATCTGCGCCTGGCCCGGGCCGACCGGCCGATCGGCGCCTGGCTGCTCTTGATCCCGTGCTGGTGGGGGATCACGCTGGGCATCATCGACACCGGCTGGCATTGGATCGACCTGTGGCTCTACCCGGCCTGCGCCATCGGCGCCCTGGTGATGCGCGGCGCCGGCTGCACCTGGAACGACATCACCGACCGGCACCTCGACGCGCAGGTGGCGCGGACCCGCTCGCGGCCGATCCCCTCGGGGGCGGTGACGGTGCGGCAGGCGGCGGCCTTCATGGTGGCACTGTCGCTGGCCGGGCTGGCGGTATTGCTGACGCTGTCGAGCGCGGCGATCTGGCTCGGGGTGATCTCGCTGGCGCCGGTCTGCGTCTACCCCTTCGCCAAGCGCTTCACCTGGTGGCCGCAGGTGTTCCTCGGCATCGCCTTCAACTGGGGCGCGCTGCTGGGCTGGGCCGCCCATACCGGGGGCTTGAGCCTGCCGCCGGTCT
Source organism: Pseudomonadota bacterium (assembly GCA_022573605.1). Classification (GTDB taxonomy): domain Bacteria; phylum Pseudomonadota; class Alphaproteobacteria; order Rhodobacterales; family Rhodobacteraceae; genus Thermohalobaculum. Next base: position 836 of record JACZTQ010000168.1, read on the forward strand.
ATCTCTACCTGGCGGGCATCGCCTGGACCCTGCACTACGACACCATCTACGCCCACCAGGACCGCGAGGACGACGCCCTGATCGGCATCCGCTCGACGGCGCGCCTGTTCGAGCGCGACACCGCGGGCTGGCTCTGGCTGTTCACCGGGCTGACGGTGATTTTCGCCGCCCTGGCGGTGCTGTTCGCCGGCGGCGGCTGGTTCGGCCTGTCCGGCCCGCTGGCGCTGGGCGGGTTCATGGCCTGGCAGATCCGCGGGCTCGACATCGACGATCCGGAACAGTGCCTGCGGCTGTTCCGCGCCACCCGCTGGGGCGGGCTGCTGATGCTGGGTTTCCTCGCTCTCGACGCGGTTCTCTGAGCCGGAATTCACGATTCCGAAAGTGCTTTGGCCGCCTGATGGGGGCGGCGGGAGCACGGACATGCGGTCAAATGCTGAGACGGCAGTTGAAGTACAACCTCTAATCAGGTACCATATATAAGAGAATTGCCGGAGAGGAGCAGGCGATGGCAAGGTCCGATACGACGCAGGACTTGGAATTGGCGGGTGTGGCGGTTGCGGGGACCGTTCCGCGAAAATCGGGAATGCAGCGAATGCGCGGGCGGCTGGGCCAGTGCGCGGCGGGGATTTCCACCTGTGCGCTCGGCATCACCGTCGCGGCGATGGCCGCGGCGCAAACGGGCGGAAACTTCCAGGTGGCGCCGAAATCGGCCGAAGCCGAGGCGGCAGAGGCCGAGGCGGCGTCAGCGATGCCCGACGCGATCCTCGGCATCCCGGTGAACACGCTGTTTTTCGTTGCCGCGGCAGTGATCGCGGTGTTCTGGTTCACGCTTGGCGGCGGCCGCAAGGCGAAGGTCAGCCGGAACCGATAGCAAGCCGGCCGGGGCCTGCGCGCGATGGGGTGTGCGGGGGCGGAGCCTAGAGCAAGTTCCACCCGGGTAGAGCCGCGCGCCGGTCACTCCACGACGGGCGCCTGTTCACATGGTTCGGGCGCGTTGCCGGTGCCCCCGAATCCGCCATCCTGCTCGCCCTCGGACGGCGAGCGGGCGCAGCCGGCCGGCGGCTCCGGGCTCACCGGGGCATGGTCCGTCGCGGCACCGGCGGCAAGCAGCACCGACAGCGCCGCAAGGATCAGGAAATACCGCATCTTCAAGCCTCTCCCTCCGGTCCGTCGCCGCGCGACCGGTACTGGCGGCGGGCGGCGTGAGAACGAGACAGGAACATGGGATTTTTTCAACCTGTTCCAAGCCTTCACATCAGAATCCTAATCCTTTGTTTGGTCTTACAGACGCCTACATTATATGACAAAGATGAACATGCTGATTATCGAATCAGCATCCCAAGGGAGTCCTAAGATCATGAAGCACCTATCCATCATGGTTCGTGCAGAGTGGGACGATGATGCAAGCGTTTGGGTTGCGACGAGTCACGATGTAGATGGACTCTGTGTTGAGGCCGCGACGATGGAGTCCCTTACTAAGAAGATCCATGCCGCGATCCAGGACCTATTAGAACTCAACGGCACCGACTCGTCGTTGCCGGAGATTCCAGTCCAAATTATGTCTGCACAACTCTCGCTGATCCCCAATCCATGTCATTAACGCATGGCTGGCTTTCGCCGCAAATTGGTAAGGCTACTGAAACAGGCTGACTGCTATTTTCACAGGCAAGGACGGGGTGACCACGAAATATGGTACAGCCCCCTCTCAGAGAAATATTTTACGGTTGATAACGGCATTAAATCTCGCCACACGGCGAATGAACCGCTGAAACAAGCGGGTCTTCAGAAACAATTTTAACCTCACATATCGAGCCGCTTCCGCACAGCCTTAACTCTTTCGGTTATGGTGCGCCGCAGATCAACGTTCTCGGCGTCCAGCGACTTCACCGCCATCACGCGGTCAACCAGCTCGGCATCGCTCAGAGGCCCCTCGGCGGCGCGCAGAACGTCCATGACGGCGCGGGACAACTCATACCAGCTTGCGCCGATCCCAACCCATGTCATGCTCCGGCTTGACCGGGGCATCCAGCCCTTAACCGGTTGATCCAGAGACTGGATTACCGGGTCAAGCCCGGTAATGACCATGCTCTGTATGAGTCACGCTTCGCGCAATCTGGTGTTAGAGTCTCATTAACCATAACGACCCTATTTTTCGTATTGTGTTCAAATTCAACAACTTGACCCCCGTTGCACGCGTGCAACCCCTCTCTTTCCACCCGCTCCCGCCCGGCCGGGCGATGACGGTTGGCAGCGCCGCCGCCCCCCTCACATGTTTGGATAGTTCGGCCCGTCGCCGCCCTGCGGCGTCACCCAGGTGATGTTCTCGCTCGGGTCCTTGATGTCGCAGGTCTTGCAGTGGACGCAGTTCTGGAAGTTGATCTGGAAGCGCGGATTGGCGCCGTCGTCGTCGCGGATCACCTCGTAGACCCCGGCCGGGCAGTAGCGCTGGGCCGGCTCGGCGAACTTGAGCAGGTTGTCGCGGATCGGGATCTCCGGATCGGTCAGGCGCAGGTGCACCGGCTGGTTCTCCGCGTGGTTGGTGAACGAAAAGGCGACGTTGGTCAGCCGGTCGAAGCTGAGCACCCCGTCGGGTTTGGGGTAGTCGATCGGGGCGTATTGGTCGGCCAGGCCGGTCGCCGCCGCGTCCGACTTGCCGTGGCGCAGGGTGCCGAGCGGGTTGAAGCCGAAGAGACTGGCCACCCACATGTCGAAACCGCCCAGACCCAGCGAGGCCCACATGCCAAGCTTCGACCACAACGGCTTGACGTTGCGCACCTTCTTCAGATCACGCGCGATCGCGCCGCTGCGGACCTCGGCCTCGTAGGCGTCCAACTCGTCGGCGGCCCGCCCGGCCCCGATCGCCGCGAAGGCCGCCTCGGCCGCCGCCTTGCCGCTGAGCATGGCGTTGTGGTTGCCCTTGATCCGCGGCACGTTGACCATGCCGGCCGCGCAGCCCAGCAGCGCCCCGCCCGGGAACACCAGCTTGGGCAGCGATTGCCAGCCGCCCTCGGTGATCGCCCGCGCGCCATAGGCGACCCGCTTGCCGCCCGCCAGCACCTCGGCGATCGCCGGGTGATGCTTGAAGCGCTGGAACTCCATGTAGGGGTAGAGGTGCGGGTTGGCGTAATTCAGGTGCACCACGAAGCCGAGCGAGACCTGGTTGTTCTCCATGTGGTACATGAACGACCCGCCGCCGGCGTTGCCGCCCAGCGGCCAGCCCATGGTGTGGGTGACCTGGCCCGGCTTGTGGTTCTCGGGCCGGACCTGCCACAGCTCCTTCATGCCGAGGCCGTATTTCTGCACGTCCGATGCGGCATCGAGCGCGTATCTGGCGATCACCTGCTTGGCGAGCGAGCCGCGCACGCCCTCGGCCAGGAAGACATACTTGCCGTGCAGTTCCATGCCCGGCTCGTAGGCGTCCGACGGCGTGCCGTCGGCGTTGAGCCCGAACTCGCCGGCGACCACGCCCTTGACCTCGCCAGCCTCGCCATAAACCAGCTCGGAGCAGGCCATGCCGGGGAAGATCTCGACGCCGAGTTCCTCGGCCTGTTCCGCCATCCAGCGGCAGACATTGCCCATCGAGACGATGTAGGCGCCGTGGTTCGACATCAGCGGCGGCATCAGGAAATTCGGCAGCCGCATCTGGCCCTGCGCGCCCAGCACCAGGAAGCGGTCCGAGGTGACCGGGGTGTTGAGCGGCGCGCCCTTGTCGCGCCAGTCGGGGATCAGCGCATCGAGCCCGCAGGGGTCGAGCACCGCGCCCGAGAGGATATGGGCGCCGACCTCGGAGCCCTTCTCCAGCACCACCACCGAGAGGTCGTCGCCGCCGAGCTGCTTGAGCCGGATCGCGGCGGAGAGCCCCGCCGGGCCGGCGCCGACGATGACCACGTCGTATTCCATCGACTCGCGTATGGTATCGGTCATGGCTCGCATCCCCCAGTTTCCGGGCGCACGCCCGGCAATTTCAGACTTGCGCGAAGATGTATCCCGCGGGTTTGATCAGCGTCAACGAATACGCGACGCTCCGGGAGAGGGTTGCGTCATCGGGATTGCAGCGTCCGGGACCCGGGAGAGAGAAAATGCACGACCTGATCCGCATGACCGCCCGCGAGGTGCTGGCCCGCCTGAACGCGGGCGACATCAGCCACGGCGAGGTGCTCGACGCGCTGGAGGCGCGGGTGGTGGCGGTGGACGGGGCGGTCAATGCGTTGCCCACCCTGTGCTTCGACCGGGCGCGGGCGCATGCGGCCAAGATCGCCGCGCTTCCGGTCGCGGAGCGCGGCATCCTCGGCGGGCTGCCGGTGCCGATCAAGGACCTGGAGGCCGTCGCCGGGGTGCGCTCGACCCAGGGCTCGCCGCTCTACGCCGATCATGTGCCGGCGGCCTCCGGCTGGATCGTCGAGCGCATCGAGGCGCGAGGCGGGGTGGTCTACGCCAAGTCGAACACGCCGGAATTCGGCGCCGGGGCCAGCACCTTCAACGCGGTCTTCGGGCGCACCCGCAACCCCTGGAACCTGAGCCGTTCGGTGGCGGGCTCGTCGGGGGGCGCGGCGGCGGCGCTGGCCTCGGGGCAGGCCTGGCTGGCGCAGGGCTCGGACATGGGCGGCAGTCTGCGCAACCCGGCCAGCTTCTGCGGCGTGGTGGGCTTGCGCCCGGCGCCGGGGCGGGTGCCGAAGGGGCCGGGGGCCGAGCCCTTCGCCAGCCTCTCGGTCAACGGGCCGATGGCGCGCAATGTCGGCGATCTGGGCCTGCTGCTCGACGCCATGGCCGGGCCGGACCGGCGCGACCCAAGGGCGCAGCCCGGCAACAGCGGCTTTCGCGCCAGCGCCGAGGCCCCCACGGTGCCGCGCCGGGTCGCTTTTTCGCGCGATCTCGGCATCACCCCGGTGGACCCCGAGGTCGCCGCGATCTGCGAGGCCGCGGCACGGCGCTTCGAGGCGATGGGGGCCACCGTCGAGGAGGCGCAGCCGGACCTCGAAGGCGCGCACGAGGCGTTCCAGACCCTGCGCGCGGTCTCCTTCGCCACCGGCCACGCCATCGAATACGCCGAGCAGCGCGACCAGCTGAAGCCGGACGTGATCTGGAACATCGAGAAGGGTCTCGCCGTGACCGGCGAGCAGGTCGCCCGCGCCAACCGCCTGCGCGCCCGGCTGGTCGCCAACATGGCGGCGTTTTTCGACAGCTTCGACCTGTTGTTGTCGCCGGCCACCATCGTGGCGCCGTTCCCGGTCGGGGAGCGCACCGTTTTGCACTGCGACGGCCAGGCCTTCGAGAGCTATATCGACTGGCTCGCCATCGCCTTCGCGGTGACCCTGACCTCGGCCCCGGCGCTCTCGCTGCCCTGCGGGTTCACGCAGGGCGGGTTGCCGGTGGGGTTGCAGATGGTCGGGCCGCTGCGCTCGGAGGGGCCGCTCCTGTCCCACGCGGCGGCGCTGGAGGCGGAGCTGGGGCTCGATCTCGGCCCGATCGATCCGCGCGAGGGGGCGTGACGGGCGCGCGTGCGGGTATGCCAGCCCGCCTGATCCAGGGTGAGGAGGATCAGGAAATGATCCAGTGAATCATTTCCCTGACGAACCACCGCGTACGCGCCCGCCAGCGAATAGGAGATCAGGTAACGATAGCGCGGCTCGATCAGAAGGCGGCCATGCCCATGCCGCTCCCGGACCCCCATCAGCGGGTTGTCGGCGAGATATCCGATGCTTGCGCGGAGGGCCGAGATCACCCGGCGGGCGGCTTGCGGATCGCGCTCGGCGATAGAGCAGTTTCCACTCAGGTAGAACCACGTCATGCTCGTGCTTGACACGGGCATCCAGGTCTTGAGCGGTTGATTTAAAGACTGGATTGCCGGGTCAAGCCCGGCAATGACAACGTGGAGAGCGACCCTGCTTGAGTGGAACTTGCTCTAGTGTCGTGGATGTGCCGGAGGTCGGTCAGCGCCCGCCGGTCATGGCGGACATCAAGCGCCATGCTTGGCGAAGAACGCCTCGACCTCGGCCGGATCGGCGGGCTCGAACGGCGTGCCATGCCGCCGCGCGAGTTCCGCCCGCTGGCCGTCGCTGAGCAGATCGTTGGGATCGGCCGAACGGGTGGCCACATAGGCCGCGATCACATCCGCCAGCCGGTCCTGATCGGCGGCCGAAAGGGCGGTGCGGGCTTGGTCGAGAATGTGGTCGAGTTTCACGGTCATGGCGGC
>JACZTQ010000169.1 GCA_022573605.1 Pseudomonadota bacterium
CCGCCGGCGGGTCGGCGAAGAACATGCCGCCGAAACGCGAGAACAGGGCGTCGAATGCCCCCGCCTCGAAGTCCCAGCTCTCGGCGTCGCCTTCGAGAAACGCCGCTTCCTCGTTGCCCGGCCGGGCGCGGGCCACCGCCAGCAGGTCGGGCGAGATGTCGATCCCGGTCACCGCGCCCCGCGGCCCCACCGCCGCGGCGATCTTCGCCGTGGTGGCGCCGGCGCCGCAGCCCAGATCGAGGATGCGCTCGCCCGGCCGGGGCGCCAGCGCCGCCAGTCCGAGCGCCCCGGCGGGGGCCAGTTGCCGGTCCAGCGCCTCGACCCTGCGGGCCCATTCCCGGCCCATCTGCCCGGCCCATTCGAACGCTTCCGCCATTGCCTCTCCCCCCGATCCCGATTTTACGCTATGCAGCGCCGGCACCTGCCGGCAGGAGTCCCATGCAGCCGAATCTCAGCCACGTCGAGACCTGGATCTTCGACCTCGACAACACACTCTACCACCCCTCGGCGCGGCTTTTCGACCAGATCGACGCCCGCATGACCGGTTTCATCATGCGCGAGCTCGGCGTCGGCCGGGACGCGGCCGACGAACTGCGCCGCGGCTACTGGCGGCGCCACGGCGCCACGCTCGGCGGGCTGATCGAGAATCACGCCATCGACCCGGCGCAATTCCTCGACGAGGTCCACGCCATCGACCTCTCGGCGCTCAAGCCCGACGCCGCTCTCGCGAGCGCGATCCGCCGCCTGCCGGGCGCCCGGATCGTCCACACCAACGGTGCCCGCGCCCATGCCGCCCGGGTGCTGGCGGCGCGCGGGCTGGAGGGGGTGTTCGACGCCGTCTACGCCATCGAGGACAAGGGCCTGGTGGCGAAGCCGCAGCCGGAGGCCTATCGCCGGGTCATCCGGCTGTCCGGGCTCGACCCGGCCCGCGCCGCGATGATCGAGGACGATGTGCGCAACCTGGAGGCGCCCAAGGCGCTGGGCATGGCCACGATCTGGCTTTGCCACCGGGCCGGGGCCAGGGCGCCGGCCTTTGTCGACCGCCGCATCACCCGGTTGATCCCATTTCTGCAAGAACTCGCCTGAGTTGTTTTCTGCCCGTATTAGCCGTCTCGACAGTTTCAATTGACAACTCAAAGTGGTGGAAAAGTTTTTTCAGCCAGATAATTCCATGTTTATTCACTGAATCAACGCGTTTGGCGATTTGATTCATGCGTAACTTATGATAATTTTTTATCCGGACACGAAATCAACAATAATTAATGCGATGCCGGGCAGCGAGATGAATAACCTTAGGCGGGGGGCTTGACGATGACGAAGTGTGACAAGAGTTCAGACAGTGGCGACACTGGTGGTGGCGGCCTGGCGATCACCGGGATCACGCATTGCGGCGTCGTCGGCTCCTTCCTGAAAACCACTGCCGGGGCCTTCGCTCTGGCGTTGCTGCTGGCGGGCCCGGCATCGGCGGCCCAGATCGAGAGCCCGCTGGATGCCGCCCCCGGTGACATTCCGCCGGCGCCGCCGGGCGCCGCCGCCGCGAATGCGCGCGCGGACCTTGACGGCGACCGGATCGAAGACGCCCTCGGTGCGCGCATCGCGGTCTCCCGGGCCGGTGAGCGGTTCGATGTCATCGTGGTGTTCGAGGGGCCGGGGGCGGTCGGCCGCGGCCGGGCGGCGGCGGGTCCGTTTGCGGTGACGCGCGAGTTCTCGATCATCAACGGCTTCCAGGCGCAGTTGACGGGGCCGCAGATCAGCGGCCTGTCGCGGGCGCCCGGCCTGTTCCGGATTTCCGGCAACGGCGAAGTCACGGCGCACGACATCCCCTCGAACGACGACATGGGCGCCACCGATGCGCGGATCGATTTCAACTTCGACGGGTCCGGGGTGACCATCTGCGTGATCGACACCGGCATCGACATACCGCACGAGTTGTTCGTTACCAAGGGGATGGACTCGACCAGGTTTTTCGACGCGATCGGCGGTCTGGCGGACCCCTATGACGACAACGGCCACGGCAGCCATGTCTCCGGCATCGCCGCCGGAAACGGCACGACCTCTCTGGCCGTGGAAGCGATCGGCGTCGCGCCCGGCGCCAACCTCAAAGTCGCCAAGGTTCTGGACGGAAACGGAAGCGGCAACGACGCCACGGTCCTCGCCGGCATCGATTGGTGCGCAAACCAGCCCGACACGGACATCCTGTCCATGAGCCTCGGCGGCGGTCCCACCGACGGGACCGACCCGATGAGCGTGGCGGTGAACTGCGTCGCCGATCCCGATTACACCACGGAAATCGACGGCACCTCCCTTTGCGGCGGCTTGAACGATCCCAAGATCATCGTGGTTTCCGCCGGTAATTCCGGCGCGATGTGGAGCACGATCGGAACGCCCGGCGTCGCCGAGAATGCGATCACCGTCGGCTCGATAGCGGAGTGGTCCGGGGACCCCTCCACCAACTGGCAGGATGACGGGATCTATCTGAACAGCTTCTCCAGCCGCGGCCCGGTGGTCGATGGCAATGAGAATTTCATCAGGATCAAGCCCGACATCGTCGGGCCCGGCTCGCGCGTGCTGTCGGCCTATGTCTTCGACCAAAATAAAGCCAACGAATTTGGAATCGCCAGCGGCACCTCGATGTCGGCGCCCTTCGTCACCGGCGTCATCGCCCTGATGCTCCAGGCCGACCCCACGCTCGGCATCATCGACCCCCTCGATTCCGAGCAGCTGCTGCCCCATGAAAAGGTCCGCGCCATTCTGGCGGCGACCGCCGTGGACCGCGGTGCCCCCGGCAAGGACAACGAATACGGCCACGGCGTCATCGACGCCTACGCCGCGGTCGCCATGGCCGATCCCGCCACCACCAGCTACGTGCCGACCGCCTATCCCGGCTACACACGGCTGGCCAACCAGACCGTCGCCGATGTCGCCAACCCGCCTGCCTTCCCCAGTGACGATTTCGCCAGCTGGACCTGGGAGTTCACGGCCACCGATTCGATCACTCCGATCGCGGCGACCATGATCGTCCACGAGACCAACCATGCAGATGTCCGCTGCACCTTCTTCTTCTTTGGCCAATGCATGGGCTGGACGGTGGTCTCGCCGGACCTGGAGATCAAGCTCGAGCAGTGGGACGGGATCAATAACAAGTCGCTCAACAGCTCGTGGTCAATGGTCACGGCCGTCGCGCGCAATGTGACGTTCAGCGAATGCCCGGCCCGGCCAGTCAACGACTGCGGTCCGGTCGGGCGCGCGGAGGGGGTCCATTTCATCCCGACCGCCGGCGAAACCTACCGCTTCCGCGTTTTCCCGACCAACGACGGGACCACCCTGCTGGTCGGCGGCGGCTTCGATTTCGAGATCTCGATGGGCGCGCCGGTTTCCGGGCTCGACGCGAGCTTCACCTTCGATTGCACCGATCTGGCCTGCACCTTCGCCGACACCTCCAGCGATCCCGACGGCAGCGTCGTGTCGTGGCTGTGGGATTTTGGCGGCGCCGGCGTCCCCGACCTGACCGACCCGCAGAATCCGAGCTTCACCTACGCGGCCGGTGGCCCCTACACGGTCACCCTCACCGTGACCGACAACGAGGGCAACGAGGACAGCCAGGCCGCGCAGGTCACCGTCATCGACCCGGACGCCAATTTGCCGCCGGTGGCAGATTTCAGCTTCACGACCAGCGACCTGACGGCGAACTTTACCGACAGCTCCACGGATAGCGACGGCACCGTGAAGTCGTGGGACTGGGATTTCGGCGATGTGGTCGGAGGAACGTCCACCCAGCGAAACCCGAGCTACCCCTATGCGGAGGCAGGCTCTTATAGTGTAACCCTGACGGTGACCGATAACATTGGCGACAGCGGCAGCCTCATCAAACAGGTGACGGTGACAGCGCCCAACGAGCCGCCGGCCGCGTCCTTCGTCGTCGATACGCACACGGTCGAAGGGGATCCTGTCTGCGGTGCACTTCTCGGAAACAAATGCCAGTTCACCGACACCTCCACTGACCCTAACGACGTCACCGACATCGTGTCGTGGGATTGGGATTTCGGGGGTGCGACCTCGATAGTCGGCTTCCCGGTAGGTTCGGGTGAGAAATGGATCGTTGAGTTTCCGTCCGACGGCCCCGATCCGGTCACCGCCACCCTGACCGTGACCGACAGCGCCGGCGCCACCGGTTTCGCGAGCATGACTTTGCCGCTCAGCGCGCCAACGTTCAGCGCGCCGACGGCGTCAATCTCCGCGCCCGCCGACGGTTCGACCCATGATGCCGGCGTGTCGATCACCTTCACCGGCTCGGCGAGCGATCCCAAGGACGGCGACCTGACCAGTTCACTCGCCTGGACCGCCGACGGCACCTCTATCGGCACCGGGGCCAGCGCCTCGACCAGCCTGAGCGTCGGCACGCACACCATCACCGCCTCGGTCACCGATACCGACGGCCTGATCGGTGATGCCTCGATCACTGTCACCGTGAACGACGTGCCCGCTACCGTCCATATCGCCGATCTCGACGATGAGAGCGTCCTGGCGGCGCGTGGCCGCTGGGATGCCGTGGTCTCGATCATGGTCCGTGACGACAACGGCGCACCGGTCTCCGGCGCGGCGGTCGCTGGGAACTGGGGCAACGGCGCCTCGGGCTCCAACAGTTGCACCACCGACGGAAGCGGCCAATGCACGATCACCAAGACCAGACTCAAGGGCAACGCCAGCCCGGTAACCTTCTCGGTCTCCGGGATCGACAGCGCTGATCTGACCTATGCGTCCGGCGACAATGCCGACCCCGAGGCTGACAGCAACGGCACCTTGATCATGCTGGCGAAGCCGGAGCCGGCGGTCAACCAGCCGCCGGTCGCGACCATCTCCGCCCCCGCCGACGGCTCGAACTTCATCGACGGCGAGACGATTGCGATCACCTTCACCGGCTCGGCGAACGATCCCGAGGACCTCGACCTGACCAGTTCGCTCTCCTGGGCCTCCGACGGTGTCGGCATCGGCAGCGGGGCGAGCGTCTCGACAATCCTGAGCGCCGGCGCGCACACCATCACCGCCTCGGTCAGCGACGGCGGCGGCCTGAACGGCACCGACACGATCTCGATCACTGTCGGACCACTGCCCAACCTGCCGCCGGTCGCGTCGTTCACGGTCTCCCAAAATCCCTGCCTTAACATGACCTGCTTGCTCTTCAATACCACCACCGACCCTAACGGCATCACCGACATAGAGTCGTGGCACTGGGATTATGGAGAGGGGGGGCCCGCATCCACGGATGAATGGGCGCCGGGTGTCGGCGGGCTTGTTCAGTATGCGGAAGAGGGGCCCTATACGATTACCTTGACCGCGACCGACAGCCAGAACGTCGTTTCCACCAGCACGGTTGTGCAGGTCTACTTGACAGCGCCGTCGAACACTCTGCCGAGCGCGACCATCACCGCGCCGGCTGACGGCTCGACCCATGATGAAGGCGCGTCGATCAGCTTCACCGGCACGGCGAGCGATCCCGAGGACGGCAACCTGACAGCGTCGCTCTCCTGGACCTCCGACGGCGTGAATATCGGCAGCGGGCCGAGCTTCTCGGTCTCGAATCTGAGCGTCGGCCCACACACCATCACCGCCTCGGTCACCGACAGTGGCGACCTGAGCGGCCAGGACACGATCTCGATCACCGTCGTGCCGCTGCCGCCCAGCGCCATCACGCTGTCGGCGAACGGCTTCAAGGTGAAGGGCAAGCATTGGGCCACGCTGACCTGGAGCGGCGCCGCCACCACAAACGTGGAGATCCACCGCGACGGCGTAATCGTGGAGACGGTAGCGAAAACCGCCAGCCCCTTTGACCACAACATCGGCTTCAAGGGCGGCGCCACCTATGTCTTCGAGATTTGCGAGACCGGCGGCGGGGCCTGCTCCGCCACCGTCAACGTCGTTTTCTGACGCGCCTACAGACATAGCGGCGGGCCGGCGGCTCCCGGCGGCCCCCGCGCCTTCACCTCACTCCAGCACCACCGTCCCCATCACCTCGGGCGCCTCGACGCGCACCGGCGCCATCAGCCGGGCGAACTCGTCCGCCGACTGCGCCAGCAGCGGAAAGGTGCGGTAGTGGCTCGGGATCACCGCCTTGAAATCGAAGAACTTCTTCGCCGCAAAGGCGGCGCGGCGGGCGTCCATGGTGAAATGCCCGCCGATCGGCAGGATGGCGTAGTCCGGCGCGTGCAGTTCGGCGAACACGCCCATGTCGGCCATCACGTCGGTATCGCCGGCGATGTAGAGCGTCCGCCCGCCATGGGCGACCATGAAGCCCGACTCGCAGCCGGCATAGACCGGCATGCCGCCCTCGCCGGCCACCGAGGAGGAATGGGTCGCGTTGACCATCGTCACCGCGACATTGCCGAGGATGACGGTGCCGCCCTTGTTCATGCCGATGGCGCCCTCGAGCCCGTCGCGGGCCGAGACCCAGGTCACCCAGTCGTAGATCCCCACCACCGGCGCCCCGGTCTCCCGCGAGATCCCGGGCGCGTCCGCCGCATGGTCGCCGTGGCCGTGGGTCACCAGGATATGGGTCGCGCCGGCGATGGCGGCGCCCCGGTTGGCCTCGTCGAAACTCGGGTTGCCGGCAAGCCAGGGGTCGAGCAGCAGCACCTGATTGCCGACTTCGATGCGGAACGAGGCATGGCCGAGCCAGGTGATGTTCATGCGGGTCTCCGTCGGTTGGATTGGTTGGGGACAGGGAAGCGCAGATTTCGCCGGGGGGCAAGGGGGGGTGACGATGACATGATCCACCGGAGCGGGCAGATTTCGCCCCCCACTCCCCTTGGGAGGGGGGCCGGGGGGGAGGCTTGGCGCGCCGCTCGCCCCCTCGCGCCCTTGCCCCCCGCACCGCGCCCCGCTAAACCTCCGCCGAACCGGCACCCCCCTTGGCGCGAGGCGCAAACCCCCATGGCCATCGACACCGATACCGTCCGCAAGGTCGCCCATCTGGCCCGCATCGCCGTGCGCGAGGACGAGCTGGAGCCGCTGGCGGC
>JACZTQ010000170.1 GCA_022573605.1 Pseudomonadota bacterium
GGGCCGCGGCGCTGGAGGTCGAGGCGGCGGCGATCCGCCCCTGCCTCGCCCGCGCCTTCGGGCGCGAATCGACGGCGGCCGCCATGGCGAAACAAGTGCGCCGCGAGGAGCGGCGGCTGGCCGAACGCCGGGCCGAGGCCGCCGTCATCCCGCCCCGCCGCGCGCCGGATCAGTCCGACTAGAGCCTTATCCGACCTGTTGGAATCAGGGCGGAGGCTCTATCTCTTTGGTTTTCCGCGTTTTCCGAGTCGCCAAATGAACCCATTTGGCTAGAAATCGCTCTCGTCCGGCTCCGAGGCGGCCGGCACCTCGGCCGGCTCGCCGGGGATCGCATAACGCCCGCTGAACCAGCGGCCGAGGTCGATATCGGCGCAACGCTTCGAGCAGAACGGCCACCAGGCCTCCGCGCCGGCCTTGGCGCAGATCGGGCAGGGCGGGCGGCGCGCGCCCATCGGGGGGCTGTCGTCCGGCATTTTCACAAGCTCTCCCACTACGATCCGGGTGCGATCCGGGTGCGATCGGGGCCGGTTTTCCGGTAGGACAAACGGAAAAACGGCGCTAATGCGTTATACTTGGTGTGTGATCGGCGCGAAACCCCGGCCATTCGCGCCCCGAGAGACACGGACAGGTGACGACGCGTTGACCGCCCAGATGAAGCCAGTCGAGGATCTGATCCTGCGACCCGAGCGGAGCTCGCGCCCGGCGCCCTGGTGGCGCCGGGCGATCGCGCTGATCCTGAAGACCCTGATCCCGCTGGCGATTCTCTTCGTCGCCGCCAAGATTGCCTGGGCGCTGTATCTGACCGCGCCGGTGGCCGAGCGCGAGGCCCGGCCTCGGGTGCCCCGCCTGGTCGAGGTTGTCGAGGTGATGCCGGCGACCCGGGGGCCCCTGATCGAGGCCTGGGGCGAGGTGGTGGCGGCCCGCACCCTGGTGGTGCGCCCCGAGGTCGGCGGCACCATCGTGGCGCTCAGCGACCGGCTTACCCCGGGCGGGCTGGTGCTGGCGGGCGAGGAACTGATCCGCCTCGACGACCGCGAACAGCGCTTCGCGGTGATCCAGGCCGAGGCGGAAATCCACCAGATCCAGGCCCGGATCTCGATCGAGGATGGCCAGCAGGCCCGGGCCAGGCGCGACCTGGAGCGCCTGCCCGGCAAGCTGACCGAAAGCCAGCGCCACCTGGTGCTGCGGGCGCCGCAGATGGCCCAGCTCCAGGCCGAACTGGCCGCCGCCGAGGCGGAGCGCGATCGCGCCCTGGTGGAGTTGTCGCATACCGTGATCCGGGCGCCCTTCGACGCCCTGGTGATCGAGGAGCAGGTCGCGCTGGGCACCATGCTCAGCGCCGGCTCGGCCCCGGCGACGCTGATCGCCGCCGACCGCTTCCATGTGGTGGTGGCGGTGCCGGTATCGGCGCTCGACTGGATCAATCCGAAATCCGGCCAGGTGCTGCGTCTGACCCAGCCCGGCATCTGGCCCGAGGGCAGCTTCCGCGAGGGCACCGTCGAGTTTCTGACCGCGGGTTTGAGCGCGACCGGGCGGATGGCCGAACTGGTCGTCTCGATCGACGACCCGCTGGCCCGCAAGCCGGAAAACCGGGGCAAGCCGCGCCTCCTGCTGGGCAGCTTCCTGCGCGCCATCGGCGAGGGCAGGGTGGTCGAGAACGCGGTGGCGCTGGACCGGGCCTACCTGCACGACCAGGACACGGTCTGGCTAATGACGCCGGAGGGCCGGCTCGAGGTGCGCACGGTGACGATTGCCTGGCGCGGCGCCGAAACCGTGCTGATCGGCGCCGGGCTGGCCGCCGGCGACCGGGTGATCACCACGCCGCTGGCGGTGGTGGCGCCGGGCATGGCGGTTCGGCTGGCCGGGAACGCCGGCGAGGGAGCACAGCAGTGAGCCCGCGGCTGCGCTCGGCCGGGCCGATCGCCTGGATGGCGCGCCATTCGGTGGCGCCCAACCTGCTGATGCTGGTGCTGATCCTGGGCGGCCTGTTCATGACCACCAGGATCAAGCAGGAATACCTGCCGGCGACGGATCGCGACACCGTCACGGTCACGATCGCCCTGCCCGGGGCGACCCCGGCGGAGGTCGAACAATCGATCATCCTGGCGGTCGAGGAGGAGCTGCGCTCGGTCCAGGGCATCGACAAGCTGATCGCCACCGCCAACGAGGGCTCGGCGCGCATCGTTGCCGAACTGTCGGGCGACCGCGGCCGCAGCCTGATCTACAACGATATCCAACAGGCGGTGGACCGGGTGACGACGTTTCCGGAAGACGCCGAGGAACCGCGCGTCACCCTCGATGCGCGGCGCCGCGAGGTGGTCGAGTTGCATCTCTACGGCGAGGTCGATGCGCGCTCGCTGCGGATGGCCGCCGAGCACCTGCGCAACACCCTGCTGCAACAGCCCGGGATCAGCCAGGTCGATCTCGAGGGCAGCCGCGACCTGGAAATCCATGTGGAGATTTCCCGCGCCGCGTTGCGCGCCCATGGCCTGACGCTGTCCGGCGTCGCCGCCACCATCCGCGAAGCCGCGCTCGACCGCTCCGGCGGCACCCTGGAGACCCGCGGCGGCGACCTGCTGATCAGGCTGGCCGACCGCCGCGACGCGGCGCGCGAGTTCGCCCTGATCCCGCTCATCGCCGACCGCCGCGGCACCGTGCTGCGGCTCGGCGACGTGGCCGAGGTGCGCCCCGGCTTCGCCGACAGCAATGTGGTCTCGACCTTCGACGAGAAGCCGTCGATCCGGCTGAACGTGTTCCGGGTCGGCGACGAGACCCCGATCACCGTCTCCGACGCGGTCAAGCGGGTGCTGCCGGGCGCCATGGCGACCCTGCCAGGCGCGATCGAGGTGGTGACCCTGAGAGACCGGGCGGACTATTTCCGCGGCCGCATGAACTTGCTGCTGAAGAACGGCTTCATCGGCCTGGTCCTGGTGCTGATCGTGCTCAGCCTGTTCCTGGAATACAAGCTCGCCTTCTGGGTCGCGGTCGGCATTCCCACGGCCTTTCTCGGCACCCTGCTGTTCCTGCCCCTGTTCGGCGCGTCGATCAATCTGGTGTCGATGTTCGCCTTCATCCTGGCGCTCGGCATCGTCGTCGACGACGCCATCGTCGCCGGCGAGAACATCTACGAGTATCTCGAGCGCGGCATGAGCCGGATCGACGCCGCGATCCAGGGCGCGCGCGACATCGCGGTGCCGCTCGGCTTCTCGATTCTGACCAATGTCGTCGCCTTCATCCCGCTGGCGCTGATCCCGGGCACCTTCGGCAAGTTCTTTTTTGTCATCCCGATCGTGGTCTCGACCGCCTTCATCCTGAGCTGGATCGAGGCGCTCTATGTGCTGCCGGCCCATCTCGCCGCGGTCAAGCGGCGCGACCCGAACCAGCGCCCCAACCTGCTGATCCGGGTCCAGCAGCGCGTGTCGCGCGGTCTGGCCTGGTTCATCCGCCGGATCTACGGCCCGCTGCTGCGCCTGGCGATGAACTGGCGCTATGCGACCACGGCGCTGATGGTGGCGGCGCTGGCCGTCACCCTGGCCTGGCCGCTGACCGGGCGCATGGGGTGGGGCCTGTTCCCGCCGATCCCGCGCGAGTATTCCCAGGCTGTGGTGACCATGCCCGTTGGCACACCGCTCGAGACGACGCTGGCCGTGCGCGACAGATTGGTCGCCGCGGCCAAGCAGGTGATTGCCGAGAATGGCGGCGAGCGGCTTGGACGGGGCGTCTATGCCCTGGTCAACGGCACCAAGATCGACCTGCGAGCGTATCTGCAGCCCTACGAGATACGCCCGCTGCCGACCCGGGAGTTCATGAACAAGTGGCGCGCGGCGGTGGGCGCGCGGCCAGCGGCGGCACGGTCGATCCGCTACGAGTCGTCCTTCGGCGGTCCCGGCGGCGGCCACGGCATCGAGATCCGGCTCTCGCATCCCGATATCGCGGTGCTGGCGCGCGCCGCCGCGGCGCTGGCCGGGCGGCTCGGCGAGTTCGGATCGATCCGCGATCCCGACGACGGCTTCTCTCCGGGCAAGGCGCAGCTCGAATTTCGCCTCAACGAGGCCGGCCGGAGCCTCGGCCTGACCTCGGACGAGGTCGCCCGCCAGGTCCGCGCCGCCTTCTTCGGGGTCGAGGCCCTGGCCCAGCAGGACGGCCGCAACGAGGTCACCGTGCGGGTCCGCCTGCCCGCCGCCGAGCGCCGCTCGGAGGCCGATATCGAGACCCTGCTGATCCGCACCCCGGACGGCGGCGAGGTGCCGCTCTACGAGATCGCCGGGGTCGCGCGCGGCCGGGCCGACGCGGTGATCGCGCGCGAGGACGGCATGCGCATCGTCACCGTCTCGGCCAACGTGGAGCCTGCCGAGCAGACCAACCAGGTGCTGGCGGCGGTGACCGCCGATATCCTGCCCCGTCTCCAGGAGGACTATCCCGGCCTCGGCTATTCGCTGGAGGGCCGCCAGGCGACCCAGCGCGACACCATGCGCAGCTTCGTGGGCTTCTCGATCCCGCTGGCGCTGATCATCATCTACGGGCTGCTGGCGATCCCGTTCCGCTCCTACGTGCAGCCGGCGATCGTGATGACGGCGATCCCCTTCGGTTTTGCCGGGGCGGTGATCGGCCACCTGATCATGGGCATGTCGCTGTCGATCATCTCGGTCTTCGGCATCATCGCGCTGAGCGGGGTGGTGATCAATTCCGCCCTGGTGATGATCGATTACGCCAACAAGACCCGGGCCGCCGGGGCGACGCCGTTCGAGGCCATCTGGCGCGCCGGGCAGCGCCGCTTCCGGCCCATCATCCTGACCACGATGACGACCTTCGGCGGCCTGGCGCCGATGATCTTCGAGACCTCGCGCCAGGCCCAGTTCCTGGTTCCGATGGCGGTCTCGCTGGGGTATGGCATCGTCTTCGCAACCTTCGTGGTGCTGCTCCTGATCCCGTGTCTCTACATGATCGTGGAGGACCTGCGCGGCCTGGTGTTTCCGCAGCAGCCCGAGCAAGACCAGCCCGCGCCGCCGCCGCCCGCGCGGCCGGTGGCGGCGGAGTGACGCCAGCGGCATTGTCACGGCCCTCTCCCCCGGCCCCTCTCCCAGGGGGAGAGGGGGGCGCGAATGGCGCCGGCGGCGCCTCTCCCCCTCCCCGTGGGAGGGGGTTGGGGGGAGGGCCGTGACGGTGCCGGGCGCCCCAGTCAGGCCAGCAGTTCGCTCAACGGGCGGCGCTCGCGCTTGCGCTGGAGCTCGAAATTCCCCAGCGGCGTCCAGCCCGCCAGCGAGGTCTCGACCGGGTCGCGCCGGAAGGCGGCCTTCAGCGCCGCCTCGATGCGCTTGCGGTCCTTCTTGGGCAAGGGCGCAAAATCGATGATGACCTGCCCGCCGAGTCCGCGCAGGCGGAGCTGCCGGGGCAACTCCCGCGCCGCCTCCAGATTGGCGGTGAGCGCCGCGCCGCCGCCGAACTCGCCGCCCGTGTTGACATCGACGGTGACCATGGCGCGGGTCGCCTCGACCGCCATCCAGGCCCCGGAGGGCAGCTCGGCGCGGGGCGATTTCAGGCGCTCGATCTCGTCCCAGACGCCGTAGTGGTCGAACAGGTCGGGGCCGTCGAACAGTGTGGCTACTGCATCAAGGTCTGGATACTCGCGAAAAACCCACGCCGCTTCTTCGATGTCGGGCTGACCATCACCAGCGTACACAATCTCGTCGGGGGTCGGGTCGGTCCACTCTCTTACCGCTGACAACACTGCGCCGCCGCCCCAAATCGGCTTGGAATGTTCCGCAAATATTTTGCCAACTTCGGGAGCAATTCGCATCCCCGAGGTAGCTGCCTTCGCTACCTTCCGCAACATTTCTTCTTCGACGCCTCGAGCAGCTGTCCGAACAATTATTCCACAGTTTTCATCAGGTTCGGCGACGCATTTGGATAGCCGTTCGCGTTCTTGCGGATCCCGGATAGAGCGCGAAACATTCACACCTGGGCGTCCAGGCGTGAGGATCAACCAACGGGATTTGAACAGCAAATGTCGGCTGACGGGGATGGCTTTTCCTGGCTCGGCAAAAACGGATACGTAGGTCGGAAGCTGGTCCCCCTCGCGCAGACCCTTGGCCTCTCGTAAGAACCCCCGATGCTCCGGCGTCAATTTGACGAAGGCACCGCCCATCTTCGGCACCAGTCGATCGACTTTGGCCCAGTAGATTTCGTCGGGGGCAGGGGTGGTATCCCCATCGGGAGGATCAAGCAGCAGGTCCTCGAGGCGGCCATCAACGAGAAGCGCGGCCTGATCGGCCCGCTCCTCCGGCATGTCGATCAGGATCACCCGGCCCTTCATGCGCGGCTGCTCCCGCTATGTACGCCGTCATCCCACGGCTTGACCGGGGGATCTCTTGTCAGCCCGATCCGTGCGATCCCCCGGTCAAGCCGTGGGATGACGGCGGTTGGGTGGCGTGCGATCCCCCGGTCAGGCCGTGGGATGACGGCGGTTGGGTGGCGTGCGATCCCCCGGTCAGGCCGTGGGATGACGGCGGTTGGGTGGCGTGCGATCCCCCGGTCAAGCCGTGGGATGACGGCGGTTGGGTGGCCGACAGCGCGCATCACCCCGCCACCCCCTCGAAGCTCACCGGATACCCCGCTCCCTGCAACAGCGCCACGGTCTCGGTCAGCGGCAGGCCGACCACGTTGGTGTAACTGCCGTTGATCTGGGGGATGAACGCCGCCGCCAGCCCCTGGATGGCGTAGCCGCCGGCCTTGCCGCGCCACTCATCGGAGCGGATATAGGCCGAGATCTCGGTGTCCGACAGGCGCTTGAACTTCACCCGGGTCTCGACCCGGCGCCGCCAAATCTTCTCGCCCGACTTCAGGCACAGCGCCGTCGTCACCCGGTGGCGCCGCCCCGACAGCAGCAGCAGGAACTGAACCGCTTGCGATTCGTCCAAAGGCTTGCCGAGGATGCGCCGCCCGATCGAGACTCCGGTGTCGGCGGTCAGGATCAGGGGGGGGTCGGGATCGCACGGCCCCCCTCCCCG
>JACZTQ010000171.1 GCA_022573605.1 Pseudomonadota bacterium
GTAGATCGCCTGCGCGGCGTCCAGCCCCTCGTAGCATTGCAGCCGGATCAGCCGGGCGCCCAGCACCTCGGCCAGGGCCCGGGCGATCTCGGTCTTGCCGACCCCGGCCTCGCCCTCCAACAAGAGCGGCCGGCCCAGCGACAGCGCCAGATGCAGCGCCATGGCGAGCTGGTCCGAGGCGACATAACCGGTGCGGGCGAGGTCGGCGGCGAGGTCGCGGTAGGTCACGGCCCCCCTCCCTGACCCCGGCGGGGGGAGGGGAGCGCGTTGCGCGGGTTGCGGGATCCGATCACCGCTGGCGCGGCCGGTTCCCTCCCCCCTCGGGGGCTTGGGGCGGAAAAGTGAAAGGTCCGGTGGACCTTTCGCCCGCCCCAAGGGTTAGGGAGGGGGGCCGTGAGGTCAGCCATGCAGCCCCAGCCCCTCGGCGATCTTCCAGATCCGCCAGTGGTCGTGCGGCATCTGGGCGTGGACATGGCCGAAGGCGCGGAAAGCGTCGTTGACCGCGTTCGACAGGCACGAGACCCCGCCCACATTCGGGCTCTCGCCCACCCCCTTGGCGCCGATCGGGTGATGCGGCGAGGGGGTGGTGGTATGGTCGGTCTCGTAATGCGGCGCCTCGACCGCGGTGGGCAGGAAGAAGTCCATCAGGGTGCCGGTGGTGACGTTGCCGTCCTCGTCATAGGCGATTTCCTGGCCCAGCACGATCGCCACCGCCTCGGTCAGTCCGCCATGGACCTGGCCCTCGATGATCATCGGGTTGATCCGGGTGCCGCAGTCGTCGAGCGCGTAGAAGCGCCGGATCTCGACCTCGCCGGTATCGACATCGATGTCCAGCACCGAGACATAGGCGCCGAACGGGTAGGTCATGTTCGGCGGGTCGTAGTAGCTGACCGCTTCCAGCCCCGGCTCCAGCCCCGGCACCGCCTGGTTGTAGGCGGCAAAAGCGATCTCGGTCATGGTCTTGAAACGCTCCGGCGCGCCCTTGACCGCGAAGCGATCGACATCCCACTCCAGATCGTCGTCGTGGACCTCGAGCATCCAGGCGGCGATCATCTGGGCCTTGGCCCGGATCTTGCGCCCGGCCATCGCCGCCGCCGCCCCGGCCACCGGGGTCGAGCGCGAACCGTAGGTGCCGAGCCCGTAGGGCGCGGTGTCGGTGTCGCCCTCCTCGACCGTGATGCTGTCGGCGGGGATGCCGATCTCCGAGGCGAGGATCTGGGCAAAGGTGGTGGCGTGGCCCTGGCCCTGGCTGATGGTGCCGAGCCGGGCCGTGACCGAGCCGGTCGGGTGGATGCGGATGGCGCAACTGTCGAACATGCCGAGGCCCAGGATGTCGCAGTTCTTGACCGGCCCGGCGCCGACGATCTCGGTGAAGTGGCTGACCCCGATCCCCATCAGCTTGCGGGTCTCGCCGCGCTTGAAGGCCGCGAGGCGCTCGGCCTGCTCGCGGCGCAGCCCGTCGTAGTCGACCGCCTTCAGGACCTTTTCCATGGCGGTGTGGTAGTCGCCGGAATCGTATTCCCAGCCCAGCGCCGAGTGGTAGGGGAACTGGTCGGCGCGGATGAAGTTCTTCAGCCGCAGCTCGACCGGGTCCATGTCGAGCTTGATTGCCAGAATGTCGATCATCCGCTCGATGAAATAGCTCGCCTCGGTGACCCGGAACGAGCAGCGGTAGGCGACCCCGCCCGGCGCCTTGTTGGTGTAGACGCCATCGACCGACAGCCAGGCCACGGGTATGTCGTAGGACCCGGTGCAGATGTTCATGAAACCGGCCGGGAACTTGGTCGGGTCGGCGCAGGCGTCGAAGCCGCCGTGGTCGGCGGTGGTGTGGCACCACAGGGCGGTGATCTTGCCGTCCCTGGTGGCGGCGATCTTGCCCTGCATCCAGTAGTCGCGGGCGAACGCGGTGGCGGTCAGGTTCTCGATCCGGTCCTCGACCCATTTCACCGGCACCCCGGTGACGATCGAGGCCACGATGGAGCAGATATAGCCGGGGTAGACCCCGACCTTGTTGCCAAAACCGCCGCCGATATCGGGGCTGACGATGCGGATGTTGTGCTCGGCGATGCCCGAGATCAGCGAGGCGATGGTGCGCACCGCGTGCGGCGCCTGGAAGGTGCCCCAGACGGTCAGCTTGCCGTTGATCTTGTCCATCGAGGCGACACAGCCGCAGGTCTCCAGCGGGCAGGGGTGGCAGCGGTGATACTGGATCATCGCCTCGGCCACCACGTCGGCGCCGGCCAAGACAGCGTTGGTCGCCGCCTCGTCGCCCTGTTCCCAGGTGAAGATGTGGTTGGGATGGCGGCGCGGCCCGTGCGCCCCTTCCTTCTGGTCGGCGATGTCCTCGCGCAGCACCGGGGCATCCGGATCCAGCGCCTTGAACGGGTCGACGACGACGGGAAGTTCCTCGTATTCGACTTCGACCAGTTCCACCGCGTCGGCCGCGATATAGCGGTCCTCGGCGACCACGAAGGCGACCTCCTGGCCCTGGAACAGCACCTTGCCGACGGCCAGCACCATCTGCTTGTCGCCGGCCAGGGTCGGCATCCAGTGCAGGTTGAGCGGCTCGAGATCGGCCGCCGTCAGCACCGCAACCACGCCGGGCAGCGCCAGCGCCGCCTCCTTGTCGACACTGATCACCCTGGCGTGGGCGTAGGGCGAGCGCACGAAATCGCCGAACAGCATGCCCGGCATCTTGATGTCATCGACATAGTTGCCCTTGCCCTGGGTGAAGCGGGCGTCCTCGACGCGCTTGCGGGCGCAGCCGAGGCCTTGCAGCTTCTCGGCCCGTTCGGTGGCGGTGGGGGTCTGGTCGTTCATTGCGCGGCCTCCTTCTCGGCGTTCAGGGTCGCGGCGGCGGCCAGGATCGCCTTGACGATGTTCTGATACCCGGTGCAGCGGCAGAGGTTGCCGGAGATGCCGAAGCGCACCTCGGCCTCGGTCGGGTCCGGGTTCTCGGCCAAGAGCCGCCGTGCCCGGACGATCATGCCCGGGGTGCAGAAGCCGCATTGCAGCCCGTGATGCTCGCGGAACATCTCCTGGAGCACATGCAAGCTCCCGTCGGCGTTGGCGATGCCCTCGATGGTGGTGATCTCGGCGCCGTTGGCCTGGCCGACGAACAGGGTGCACGACTTCACCGACTTGCCGTCGAGATCGACGGTGCAGGCGCCGCAGTGCGAGGTGTCGCAGCCGATATGCGGGCCGGTGAGGTTCAGCTCCTCGCGCAGGAAGTGGATCAACAGGGTGCGCGGCTCGGCCAGCGCCTCGACCGCTTTGCCGTTGACCGTCATCTTGACATGCATTTTTGCCATTTTCCCCTCCCTCAGACTGTCTGTTCGGCGGCGCGCTCGGTGGCGCGCTCAGTGGCGCGGGCGATGGCGCGCCTGAGCATCACGCCCGCCACATGTTGCTTGAACGCGACCGGGCCGCGATTGTCCGCCGCCGGGTCGATGGCGGCCAGCGCGGCGGCGACGGCGGCGTCGACGGCGGCGGCGCCGAGGTCCGATCCGGCCAGGGCCGCCCCGGCATCGGCCGCGAACACCGGCGTGTCCGCGAGGTTGGTCAGCGCCACCGAGGCGCTGCCGCAGCGCCCGCCGGAGACTGTCAGCAGCACCGCCGCCGCGGCGGTGGCGTAGTCGCCGATCTTGCGCTTCAGCTTCTCGTAGGCAAAGCCGTGGCCCGGCGCGGGCAGCGGAATGCGGATGCGGCTGAGGATTTCGCCATCTTCGCGGGCGGTGACGTAGGCGCTCCGGTAGAACTCGCGCGCCGCGACCCGGCGCCGCCCGTTCGGGCCGTCAAGCTCGAAGGCCGCGTCCAGGCATTGCATCAGGCCGGGCATGTCGTTGCCCGGATCGCCGTTGGCGACGTTGCCGCCGATGGTGCCGAGATAGCGCACCTGCGGGTCGGCGATCTGCAGCGCCGCCTCGCGGATCAGCGGCACGGCGCGGGCCAGCTCGTCGCTGGCGATCAGCTCGTGCTGGGTGGTCATGGCGCCGATGACGATTTCGCCGCCGCCCTCGCCATCGGTGCGCGCGATGCCTTTGAGCTCGGCGATGTCCTGCAAGTCGATCAGATGCTCCGGCGCCGCCAGGCGCAGCTTCATCATCGGGATCAGGCTGTGCCCGCCGGCGAGCACGTGGGCGTCTTCTCCCAACTCGGCCAGCAGGCCGGTGGCCTCGGCCAGGCTGGCCGGCCGATGGTATTCAAAGGGTGCTGGAATCACGGCAAGGTCTCCTCCCCGGCCGCCTGCTGGATGCGGCGGCTTTGCATGTCCGGGGACAATCCTTGGCCGGATTCCGCCAGCGCCTGAAACGTCGTGGTGCGACCGGCGACGGCGATGCACGAACGGCGAATTGGCTGCACCAATGGCGGGGAGGGCTTTGGCGGGGGAACCTCAGGCGGCCCGGCGCAGGTCGGCGGGCAGAACCTCCTCGCTGGGCCACCAGCCGCTTGCCAGCGTGCGTTCATAGCCCTGGGTCAGCCCGACGGCGCGCATCGCCGCCGCCGCGCCGTCATGGTCGTAGCGCAGCCGCTCGATGCGCGGGCCGTCGGCGGCGATCACCCCGTAGCTGGTCCGTGGGTCGCCGTCGTTCGGCGGCAGGCCCAGCGCCCCGGTGTTGAACCACAGCCGTCCCGCCACAAGGCGCAGGAAAGGCAGGCCGCAATGGCCCGCCAGAACCGCGTCCAGCGGGCCGGCAACAGCCTCCAGCGCGGCGATTTCCTCGGCGAAGGCGGCCTCCGGGCTGGTCGGCCAGAGGAAGCGGTTGACGGCGGTGACCCCGCCATGCACGACCCCCCAGCGCCGGCCATGGGCGCGGAAGGTCGCCAGCCCGGGCAGGGCGGCCATCCAGTCGCGCTCGGCCTCGCCGAGGCAGGCATCGGCATGGCCGTACCAGGCGGCCGCGTAGTCGTCGCAGGCCGAGCCGGCGGCGAAGCCGCAGCCGCAATCGCCGGCGCGCCGCGCCAGGGCGTCCTCGCAATTGCCCCGGATGGTCGCCGCGCCCAGGGCGCGCAGCCCCGCCACCGCCCTGGCCGGCTCGCCGCAATAGGCGACGACGTCGCCGGTGCAGACCATCTGCTTTGCGTCGATGCCGCGCGCCGGGGCCAGCGCCGCCAGCGCCGCCAGGGCATGGGCGTTGGAGACAATGCCGCCGAAGGCGAGCACATCGCCGCTCATCGTTCCGAGATCGATCAGGTCTTCCACCGCGTCGCGCCCTTGCTCCCGTGCTTCATTGCCCCCATAAATGAGCCGACCCACCCAAAAATCCAAGGAAAAGCGCATGGACCCCTCAATCTGGTGGACCTCGGCCGGCATCGCCGCCCTGCTCGGCCTGTCGGCCTTCTTCTCGGGCAGCGAGACGGCGCTGACCGCGGTCAACCGCGCCACCATGCACCAGCTCGCGGCCAAGGGCTCGAAGGGCGCGCGCATCGCCTTGAAGCTGACCGAGGACAACGAGCGCCTGATCGGCTCGATCCTGCTCGGCAACAACCTGGTCAACATTCTGGCGGCGAGCCTGGCGACGGCGATGTTCACCGGCGCGTTTGGCGATTCCGGGGTGGTCTGGGCGACCCTGGTGATGACCTTCCTGGTGCTGGTGTTCGCCGAGGTGGCGCCCAAGACCTACGCCATCACCTACCCGGAGAGAGCGGCGGTCCGGGTGGCGCCGGTGGTGGCCGTGATCGTCCGGCTGTTCGCCCCGGTGGTCGCCGTGGTGCGCCTGCTGGTGCGCCTGGCGCTGGCCCTGGTCGGGGTCAAGGCCGACCCCGACGCCCATGTGCTGGCGCCGCTGGAGCAGATCAGGGGGACCATCGCCCTGCACCACTCCGAGGGTGGCGTCGACAAGGACGCCCGCGACCGGCTGCTGGCGGCGCTGGACCTGAAGGAGCGCGAGGTCGCCGAGGTGATGCGCCACCGCAGCGATATCGTCTCGATTTCGGCCGATCGGCCGGCCGAGGAGATCATCGAGTTCTGTCTCGCCTCGCCCTATACCCGCACCCCGCTGTGGCGGGGCGAGCCGGAGAACATCATCGGCGTGCTCCACGCCAAGGATTTGCTGCGCGCCGAGCACCGGCGGGCCCGCGCCAAGGGCGGGGCCGAGCAGGGGGCCGAGCAGGGGGCCGAGCAGGGGGCAAAATCCGGGGCCAAGGGCCGACGCAAGCTCGATGTCATGTCGGTGGCGATGCAGCCCTGGTTCGTGCCCGACACCCGCTCGCTGGACGACCAGTTGCGGGCCTTCCTGAAGCGCCGCCAGCACTTCGCCCTGGTGGTCGATGAATACGGCACGCTGGAGGGGCTGCTGACGCTGGAGGATATCCTCGAGGAGATCGTCGGCGACATCACCGACGAGCACGATATCGAGGTCGCCGGCATCGTGCGCGAGTCCGACGGCTCGGTGACCGTCCCCGGCACCATGACGATCCGCGACCTCAACCGCGCCTGCGAGTGGGAGCTGCCCGACGAGGAGGCGACCACGGTGGCCGGGCTGATGATCCACGAGGCCCAGACCATCCCCACCGAGGGGCAGGTCTTCGTCTTCCACGGGGTGCGCTTCGAGGTGCTGGAACGGGAGCGCAACCAGATCACCAGGCTGCGGCTGAAGCAGGTAAGCCGGGGGACGCGATGAAAGCGGTGATGAAAGCGGTCTGGTACGAGGGCTTCGGCCCGGCCGGGGAGGTTCTGGTTCAGGGCGACATGGCGGAGCCGGCGCCCGGCGCGGGCGAGGTGCTGGTGCGGCTCCACGCCTCCGGCGTCAACCCGTCGGACGTGAAGCTGCGCGCCGGCGCCCGGCCAGGCGCGGTGATGGCCTTCCCCCGGATCGTGCCCCAGTCCGACGGCGCCGGGGTGATCGAGGCGGTGGGCGCCGGGGTCGACGCGGCCCGCGCCGGCCAGCGGGTCTGGCTCTGGAACGGCCAGTGGCGGCGGCAATTCGGCACTGCGGCGCAGTTTATCGCGTTGCCCGCCGGGCAGGCGGTGTTGCTGCC
>JACZTQ010000172.1 GCA_022573605.1 Pseudomonadota bacterium
GCTTTGCCGGCGGCGAGGGCCGGCCGCAGAAGTGGAAGCTCTCCTCGGTCGGGTCGCCGATCGGCCATTTGCAGGTGCGCTCGGTCAGCGACAGCAGGTCGAGCCGGCGCGCCATCTTCTCGATCTCGGCCAGCGTGGCGCGCGCCGCCCGCTCCTCCGGGGTCGGCAGGCCGGGCGCCCGGGGCTGGGTGGCGTCGCGGATCACCGGCTGGACGCGCACCACCGGAGCCGGTTTGGCCACCTCCGCCGCGGCGGCGGCGGCCTGCTTGGGCTCGGCCGCGGCTTTCGCCGGGCGGCTGGGCCGGGCCGGCTTGTCCGCCGTCTTGGCCTCGCTGGCGGCGGTCTGCCCGCCCGAGGCGGTGCCGCGGTTCGACAGGCCGAGCCGGTGCACCTTGCCGATCACCGCGTTGCGGGTCACCCCGCCCAACGCCTTGGCGATCTGGCTGGCGCTCATGCCGTCACCCCAGAGCTGCTTCAGTTTCTCGACCCGATCATCGGTCCAGGACATCGATCTCTCCTCGCTCGCGCGGCCACTGCCCGCCATCCCGGTCAGCGGTGCGGGCAAGCGGCGCCAAATTCTCTCGGGCTCTATTGTAAGCCCGGCGGCGCGGGTTACAAGATGGCGCGGCGCTCGGGCCGCCGGCAGACCGGTGAGGTATGGCATGCAGCAACCCGACACCATGGGTATCCGCCGCTTCGGCGCGGTCAACTGGATCGGGCTCGGGGCGCTGGTTGCCCGCGAGGTGCGCCGCTTCACCTCGATCTACCCCCAGACGGTGCTGGCGCCGCTGCTGACCTCGGTGCTGTTCATCCTGGTGTTCATGCTCGCCTTTGGCGAGCGCCGCGGCGATGTGGCGGGGATCGGCTTCGCCGCCTTCCTGGCACCCGGCATCCTGATGATGTCGGTGATCCAGAACGCCTTCACCAATTCATCCTCCTCGATCGTCGTCGCCAAGATCCAGGGCAACATCGTCGATACCCTGATGCCGCCGCTCAGCCCGGCCGAACTGCTGGCCGGCTACGCCCTCGGCGCGGCCATCCGCGGGGTGGTCTGCGCGGTGGCGACGGGGGTGCTGATCTTCCCCTTCACCGGGGTCGCGATGACCCACCCGCTGTGGGCCGCCGGGTTCGTGCTGTCGGGCTCGCTGATGCTGGCGCTGATGGGGGTGCTGGCGGGGATCTATGCCGACAAGTTCGACCAGATGTCGGCGATCACCAACTTCGCCATCACGCCGTTGTCGTTCCTGTCCGGCACCTTCTACTCGATCACCGTGCTGCCCGAGCCGTTCCTGACGCTCACCCGCCTCAACCCGTTCTTCTACCTGATCGACGGCTTCCGCTACGGCGCGGTCGGGGTCTCGGACGCCGACCCGGCGCTGGGGCTGGCGGTCACCATGGGCGTAAACGTGGTGCTGGCGGCGATCGGCTGGCGCTGGTTCCAGCGGGGATACCGCTTGAAGTCGTGACCCAAGCCGCCGCTCACCCCGCCGGCTCGACGATGAACAGCTCGCGCCGCATGTGACGTTGCTCCAGCACCGCGATGCGGCGGCGCATCCGGGCCTGGCGGGCGTCGAAATCGGCGGCCCCGGTCAGCGGCTCCAGTTCGCCGCGCAGGCCCTCCTCGGCATCCAGCTTGCGGATGCAACTGGCCCTGAATTCGGCCGTCAGGTCGTGGCGCCGCCGGATCGCCCAGCCGGTCGCGGCCAGCAGGGTGGGGTAATCGGCGTCCATATCGGCGAATTCCGGGGCGGTCTCCACCGCCCGCGCATGGTCGGCGGCGGACAGTCCCGGCAGGATGTAGATCACCGAGAACGCCATCCGCCCGGCCGGCCGGACCACCCGTCGGCACTCGGCCAGGACCTCGCGTTTGCGCACCAGGCAGCACAGCACGTCGCTGTGGTTGAGGGCATCGAAACACCCGTCGCGGAACGGCAGCTGCGCGGCATCGGCGGCCACCGCCAGGCAGGCGCCGGCAAGCCGGTCAGCCACGGCCCGCCCGGCAGCGATCCGGATCCCCTCGAGCGGCAGGTCGGCCAGGGTCAGGTCGCAGCCGCTCCGCCCGGCGAGATAGAGCGAAGGCCAGCCCGAGCCCGCGCCGATCTCCAGCAGCCGCACCCCCGGCGCCAGTTCCAGGGCGGCGGCGATCTGGCCGGCCTCGCCCTGCGTCGCCCAACTGGTGGCGCCATAGTCGCAGCCGCAGACGGCGCGCTCGACCGCCCGCACCACGGCCAGATGCCCCTGCCGGTATTGCGCGTCGAAATCGTCGCGCTTGGCCAGCTCCTGCAAAGTCAGGCTCATCGAATCCTTCTGTCCCCCGCCATTGCGCCCGCATCATGCACCGCCTGCATGCTTGTGCCTAGCCGCCGGGCCGCTTACCGTCGCGCCTGTTGTCAGACGGGAGCCGGAAGATGGATGATCGCAACATGCGGGGCGGCGCGCCGCTTCGGGCGCGGATCGAGGGCGGCGGCACGCCGTTGATGACCGAGTGGGGCATGACCTCGGAGGCCGGCGTGCTCCGCGACGTGCTGCTCGGCCCGGCCGAGGGCTTCCGCTGGATGACCGAGAACGCCGAATGGTCCTCGCTGGTGCGCGACACCCAGCGCAAGGGCTACAGCTTCGACAAGCAACTCGCCATGCGCCAGCACCGCGAGATGGTGGATGCTTACCACCAGGCCGGGGTCACCACCCATTTCCTGCCGCTGGACGAGCACAACCCCTACCAGGTCTACGCCCGCGACTCCTCCTTCATGACGCCCTACGGCGCGGTGATCTGCCAGCTGGCCAACCCGCGCCGCCGGGGCGAATACGCCGCCTGCCTGCGCTTCTACCTGGAGCACGGCATCCCGATCTACGACCTGGTCAGCGCGGGCAATTTCGAGGGCGGCGACTTCAACATGGTCGGCGACAAGGCGGTGCTGCTGGGCTACACCGATCAGCGCTCCGAGCAGGTCGCGGCGAAGCAGGTCGCCGGCTGGCTCATGGCCGAGGGCTGGGAGATCAAATGGGCCCCGATCGACCCGTTCTACGTCCATATCGACCTGATGGTCTGCATGCTGAACCAGGACTGCGCGGCGGTCTGCCTCGATACCACCGAGGCGGACGTGGTCGATTGGTTGCGCGCCCGCAAGATCGAGATCATCCCGGCGACCTTCCGCGAGACCATGGCGCTGGGCTGCAACGTGGTCGCGCTGGGCCGCGACCGGATCCTGTCGAGCGCCGGGGCCAAGGGGCTGAACGACAAGCTCAGGGCGGCGGGCTTCACCGTCTACGACCCGGAGATGACCATGTTCACCCGGGCCGGCGGCGGGGTCCACTGCATGGCCCAGCCGCTGCGGCGCGCGGCGGCCTGAGGGCCGGACGGCCGGGACCCAAAAGCCCTCAATTTTAACGAAATTTGAACATGCCTCCGGGATAGATGCGCTCACCGCCACCATGGAGATCGAGCGCTTGCAAATTGAAATCGTGAACCCGGACAACTACCGGCGGGCTTTCCTCGCATATATTCGGAAAGGAACGCCCATACACCTGTCATTGAAGCAGGGTGTGCCGACGACGCACTATGTCTGGCGGACGCTGGGAGACGACAAGGTGCGGCCATCCCACGCGGCTAACCATGGCCGGCTTTTCTCCTGGGCCAATCCCCCAGCGACCGGACACCCCGGCGAGGATTACAACTGCCGCTGCGATTGGATTCCGTATATCCCCGGTGAAACGGAATTCGCGTATCATGAACTCCTCGACGAATTGACGGATTCGCCGGAACGTTGGGGAGACGACGATTTCTTCCGGCATTTCTTCGAAGGCGAGGGCCGGGAGGTGACTCTCTCCGATATCGGCCATTTGCGGGCGATTGTGAATCAGCATGCCTATTACGGTGGCGCGGAAAGCGCGTTCCGGCAGCTGAGCAATCAGATCGCCGATGAAGCGCGCGGGCAGGGTTCCGGGCAATTCAGTTACGTTTTCGATCGCAGCTACGATTTCCGTGGAGTCGCAACTTCGCACGGGTATGCGGTCGTCGAAGGCGAATTCGAGGGAAGCGTTTCCAGCCATCGCGGCTATCTCGAAGTGGACGGCTCGATCAATTTTCGTTTCCGCGATGTGTTTACCGATCCCTTCGGGATTCGAGACGGTCTCATTGGCACGTCCGATCCCGATGCTGTATCGGCTTTCTGGCGCCGGCTTACCGATGGCGGCGGAACGGTTTACAACATCACCGGCCAATGGCGGACCCGGTTCCGGGCAGAAGTGGCGCTAGAGAGAGAAGTTAGTGAATATCGTGTGCGGAAAGAGAATTGACTCGGCGTATCATAAAGTATGTGCTCTTGGGATATGTGACAATATGCACGGTTATTGTCACACTTATTATATGTCTTACGGTGTATTCTCAGGTAACTATTCAACTTAGAAAAGCTGAACTTCCCAACGGAACCTATCTCAACCGGGTTCATCTGTTTAGCGAATACGACGATATCGTTCTTCGCCACCCCAGCGGGCGGATTCTCGTGCCACCCAGTGTCGATTTCGTTTGCTTCAACGACATCTACGTCATGGGAACACGGTATGGGCCGGCACATTCGTCTCGGGGTTTCATCTACCGGAAAGGTGACGCTGAAGCGGTGTTCGGCGGGGAACGATTTGACCAGATGGAGAAAGAAAGCGGGCTCTGCGAGGAACGGGGCAGCCGTCCGGCGGACGAAGCCACCTGGACCGGCTACGGCATTCTAATCAAAGACAAGAGGTATCGCCGCGAATGGTACGAGTAGCGAGGCAGAAAAAGGCGGACAACGCCTTAGTCCCGCGACGCCGCCCCGCAAGGCTTGATGCTGAACCCCTTCGGCAGCTTCGTCGCCGCATCGCCGCAGGCCTGCGCCAGGCGCCGCGCGGTGAGTCCCCTGACACCGGTGAGATCGGCGCCCGAGAGGTTGGTCCGGCGCAGATGCGCGCGGCTGAGATCGGCGCCGGTCAGGTCGGCCCCGTCGAACAGCGCCATCGAGAGATCCGCCTTCTCCAGATCGGCGCCGCGCATGCTCGCCAGCGAGAAGTCGGCGCCGACCAGTTGGGCGCGCTCCATCTCGACCCGCTTGAGGTCGGCGCGCACGAAGATCGCGTCGGCCAGCGACGCCCCCTTCAGGTCGGCCTCGCGCAGGTCCGCCCTGGCGAAATTGGCGCCCGACAGCGACACGCCCCGCATCTCGGCAAGGCTGAGGTCGCAACCGGGGCAGCCGCCATTGGCGATGATTTCCGCCAGATCGGTCGCGCCCGCCGCAACCGGCGTGGCCAAAAGCCCGATCGATAGTGCAGCGAATAGCGCCCTGAACGCTCCCGGCATGGCGGCCTCCGACGAATTTCACCCGCCCGAGGGCGGGATTCAACACATTCCGGCGGGAGTATATGAAATCCCGCCGCCCGGCGCGAGGACGATATCGCCGCCCTCACCCGGCGCGCCGCGCCGTGGCGTTCAGCCGCAGCCGCACCAGCGCGTGCAGGCCCAGGGTGGCGACGATGATGGCGCCGCCGATCAGCGAGCGCATCCCCGGTTCCTCGGCCAACGCCAGCCAGACCCAGAACGGCCCGACCACGGTCTCCAGCAGCATCAGCATGGCGACCTCCGGGGCGGCCAGATAGCGCGGACCCAGGGTCAGCAGCATCAGCCCGAAGGGCACCACCACCAGGCCACCCAGCGCGATCCAGAGCCATTGCAGCGGCGCCATCGCCGGGAAGGTGGCAAGGGGCGCGGCCAGCAGCGCGGCGGCCAGCAGCCCCAGCCCCATCGCCGGGACCATGTTGACCTCGCGGTTGCGCCGCACCACGACGTAGAAGGTGGCCAGCAAGGTGGCGTCGAGCAGGGCCAGGAAGTCGCCCAGCAGGCGCCCGGAGGCGAGGCTGCCGCTGGCGACCACGACCAGCCCGGCCAGCGATGCCAGGATCGCCGCCCAGGTCACCGGCCGCACCCGCTCGCCGAGAAAAGCCCAGCTCATCAGCGCCGCGATCAACGGCATGGTGGCGAAGAAGATCAGCACATTGGCGGCGCTGGTGTATTCCAGGGCGGTGACGAACAGGATCATCCCCACGCCCTGCAACAGCACCACCGCCAGCGCCCACAAGCCGAGCCCGCGCACCTGCGCCGCAAAACCGCGCCGGTACCACAGCGCCGACAGCGCCAGCACCATCAGCCCGCCCAGGACGCCGCGCATCGCCACCAGGGTGAAGGGCTCGACCGCGGCAAGCCGGATCAGCAGCGTGTCGGGGGTGATGATCGCCACCCCCGCCAGGGTGATCAGATACCCCTTGGCATGATCGGACAGCGCCATCCCCCGCCCCCTTCGCTCAGATGCCGCCGGACAGCCGGCCGGCAAAGCCGCCGAAGCGGCCGGGCCGGCCGCCGTCAAGCCGGATCGGGAGCACACGTTTCGGCATCGCCCCTCGCCGGGAAAGGATTGATTCGATTGCGGCCCTGATTGCGGCCCCGCCGCAATTCCCCGGGCCAGAGGACGCGAGTCACGGTAGCGGCGCGCGGCGCGCAGTCAAGCGCGCCGATCGCCGCCCGGCCGCCCACTCAAAAAATGGTCAATTTGCCGCGCGAAACCAGCTTTGCGACGCAGCGCCGGCGTGATACTTGGGCGGCGACTCGCCAAGCCGACTCTCGGGGGAAGAGACCTTGACGAAACAATCGCCCGACCAGGACCTCGGGAACGGCGTCCGGCTGGAGGCCGCCAGCCACGGCCCGGCGCGCATCTTCGCGCCGCTGGGGCTGGCGCTGCTGTTCCTGGTCGCCGTCCTGGCCTTCACCACCGCGACCCTCACCGGCACCCCGCTCAGTCTCTACCTGATCGCGGCGGGGGTGATCGGCGGCTACATGGCGCTGAACATCGGCGCCAACGATGTCGCCAACAACATGGGCCCGGCGGTCGGCAGCAAGGCGCTGCCGATGGCGGGGGCGCTGGCGGTCGCCGCCATTTGCGAGGCGGCGGG
>JACZTQ010000173.1 GCA_022573605.1 Pseudomonadota bacterium
CAGCGCCGCCGTCGCGATGTCCGGCCGCTGGCCGCCAAACGCGGACAAGGCCCGCAGCCGGACCTCCGCATCCGGGTCATGCAACGCCAGCCGCTCGGCGTGCTCGCTCTGCGGCGCCGCGCAGGCGACAGCCAGGCTCCGGACCTCCGGGTTGGTGTCGGCAACGAAGCGCTCGATCATCGGGGCGAGGATTTCCGGACTGGTTTGCGACAGGGCGGCCAGCGCGCGGGCGCGAACCCGCTCGTCGTCATCTTCCAGCAGGCCGGTCAGCACCGCGATGCCGCGGTCCCCAATGCGCGACAGCGCGGAAAAGACAACGTGGTCGAGCTGCTGGCCGAACTCGTCGCTGCGCGCGGCGAGCAGGTCTTCGACGGCCTCGGCGGCGCCGAGAGCGCCCAGTGCCTCGATCGCGGCAATCTGGACCACCAGCCAGTCGTCCCACATGCCCGCCGTGTCTTCCCAGTTCACCGTGTCTTCCGCCCGGTCCACCGCCAGGCGCCGTATCAGCGCAATCGATTCCCGGTCGCCGAGACGGGCCAGCGCACGGAGTGCCGCGACCTTGACCTCCTGCACCGGGTCACCGACCAGCGAGCGGCGCAACTGCGCGGCGTCGCGCGGGCGGGCGCAGGCGACCAGCGCCTCCATGGCGTCGGACCGAACATCCGGGTCGGGGTCCATCAGGGCGGCAACCAGCGCATCGGCGGCAATGTCACCGCCGGTATTTTCCCCGATGTTTCCCCCAATAATTCCCAACGCCTTCGCCGCAAGGCACCGGGTCACCTCGTCCTCGCTTTGCAGATGACGGGCGATGACCGCGGCGGCGTCGAGTCGGGGCAGGGACGGTGCGCCTTCGGCTCTGCTCATGGTACGCCCCCCGCGCGGTTCGCCGGTCAAGCGATGTCGCGCCGGGCGAACGACATCGAACGGAACTGGTGCTTGTAGGGGCTTTCGCCCAGCCGTTTCACCCGGCCGACGCCCATCTTGTAGTTGTAGTTGCCGCTGATCCAGTCGACGACCCGGCCGGTCAGCGCATTCGCCGGTTGGCTGGTGTGCAGGAAGTCCATGAAGCCGACCCCCTTCTTGATCGCCGGGGTGACGATCGCCACCCCGGTCACGGCGGCGCGGGTCAGCTCGATATGCCCGTTGCGGAGCAGCGACTCGAAATCGAAGTCGGCGGCCTCGACACCGACGATGGTATCCGTCTGCACCGGGATGCGATCCGAATAGATCATCACGTAATCGCCGGATTCGATGCCCCGTTCAGCGGCGTCATCGGGGTGAAGCTCGATCCAGTTCTCGGGCCAGCGCTGCACGATGTAGGGCCGCCGGCGGTCGTCATAGCCCGACTGCCAGCGCTCGTTGATGCGGCCCGAGGTGGTCCACAGCTCGCCCTCGCGCGGCTTCATCCACTCCCAGTAGCTGGAGAACAGGTTCCACGGCGCCTTTTGCAGGTTGCACTTGCCGGTCTGGGTGTTGAAATGGGTCAGCTTCTTGTTGAAGACGGTGCCGCCCGCCGGTCCGGCCTCGGGCAGAACCCGGTTGATGTCGTGCAGGCGCTTGGTTTCCTCCAGCGAGCCGTCGGCCAGCATCAGGACCGGACCCTGGATGCCGTTGGTGCCGTATTCGCCCAGCTTCTGGTGCAGGGTCTTGCCCTCGCGGTGGGCCGCGATCTTGACCATGTGGAAGTCCTTGCGGCTGCCGCGCGAATAGCGCGAGCCCTCTTCCAGGACCTCGTTCGAGTCGCGCCAGTCGTAACCCTGGAATCCCATCCGCCGGGCCAGGTTGGCGATGATCCACCAATCCGGCTTGGCGCTGCCCGGGGCGTCGTAGAACTTCGGGTAGAGGCGGATGCGCCGCTCGCCATTGGCCCGGGTGAAGGTCTCCTCGCCCCAGCCGGCGGCCGGGAACACGATGTCGGCGTAGCGCGCGCCGATCGGATCGACCAGATAGATGTCCTGGTCCCACACCACCATGCCGCCCGAATCGGCGCGCTTTTTCAGCGTGTCGATGATGTCGGCCTTGTCGAAGGACGTCACCTGGTGCGGGTTGCGGGTGGTCAGTTCGTCGAATTTCGATTGCAGTGATTGCGTGCCGCACATCGCCTGCACCCAGGTGGTGCCAATGACATGCGCCAGCCGGGTGTGGCCCGCCATCAGGTAGCGGTCGACATCCATCGCCCGGCGCCGGCGGCCGGGCAGCTTCTCCGGGCTCTTGTTGCGCGGGTACGAGCCGCCGCGAAGCCCGCCCCTCTGGTGCCCGCCGGCGCGCGCGATCACCTGGCCGGGCCGC
Organism: Pseudomonadota bacterium; assembly: GCA_022573605.1. Lineage (GTDB taxonomy): Bacteria > Pseudomonadota > Alphaproteobacteria > Rhodobacterales > Rhodobacteraceae > Thermohalobaculum. Next base: position 2,290 of record JACZTQ010000173.1, read on the forward strand.
CCACCGCAGCCGCAGATGATGCCGAGCGACGAGATCGCGTTGGTGTTGCCGGTGTTGTTCGACCAGTAGAACCCCTTCTCGATCATGATCGAGGTCTTGGGCCGGGTTCCGTCCGCCTTCGGTTTTGCCATCCACTCGGCGGCGGTGTAGATCTTCTGCACGTCGATCTGGGCGATTTCGGCGGCTTTCTCGGGCACCGCATAGTCCTGCGCCAGCAGCCATTCCTTCCAGTCCTCGAACCCGTCGGTCTGGAACATGCCCCAGGTGGTGCGCCACTGCCACGGCGTGTTGCGGGTGCCCTGGCCGGAGCCCGAGGAGCTTTCCCATTTCGAGTTGACCCAGTCCTTGATCCAGTCGTCGTCCTGCCAGCCGTTCTCGACAATCACCCGGGCGATGGCGAGCACCACCGGCAGGTCGGTGCCGGGCTGGATGTCGATCAGCATGCCGCCGTTGGCTACGGCATAGGCGACGCCGGCGGTGCTCCGGGGCAGCATGAAGATTGCCTTCTGGCCGTTCTGGATGCCCGGCATGATCCAGTCGGTGAACAGGATGGTCTTGGTCTCGTACGGGTCGGTGCCGCAGATCAGCAGCACTTCGGCGTCGCGCCAGTCCTCGTAAGCCGGGGCGAAATTGTCGAAGCCGGCGTCGCGGAAACCGGGTGTCGAGCTCACGTCGGAGGGCGTGTCGTGGAAGGTGAAATTCGCCGTCCGCACATCGCGCAGCGCGTATTTCGTGATCGCGTAGGTGTTCTCCATGTAGCTGTAGGAGAACGTCTTGACGCAGTAGGCGTTGGCGCCGTGCTTCTTCAGCACGTGGTTGCCGACCTGGGCGGCGATATCGAGGGCGAAGTCCCAGGGCACCGGCATCAGCACGCCGAACATCCGCACCATGGGCGATTTCAGCCGGTCGCGGGTCGGGGTCTGCGGGTTGTAGACCTTCTGCGCGATCGCGCCGCCACGGATCGACGAATTGCCGGTGTAGTTGACGAACTGGGTATCCTTGTCGGGGATGATAACCACATGGTGCGGCTCGCCGTTGTGCAGCACGATGTTGTGCTGGTTGGGCGCGACCCAGGGACCCAGCGGATCGACCGGAAAATCCGCGCCGAAGGCGTTCTGGTCGGCGGCCGGGCCGCCCACCTTGCCGCCGCGAACCGGCCAGCGATAGACCTTGTAGCCGCAGGCGACGACGCAGTAATCGCAGGCGGTCGAGATCACGTCGGCATCCGGCGGTGGCAGCGGCACGTTCTCTTCGGGGACGTAGTAAGGGGTGGACATGCGAGTTCCTCCTCAGCCCTGAAGATTGTCGTAGCGGCCATAGATCAGGCCGAACATTCCGACAGCGTAGATATCGTCGCCCTCGAGCTCCATCAGCACCTGCGGCAGGCTCTGGTAGGCCTGGCCGGAGATGAAGATGCCGTGGCGGGTCAGGTCGAAAGTGGTCAGGTGCAGCGGACAGGGGCCAAGGGCCTTGTCGGCGGCCTGATAGGTGCCCTGCAACGGCCCGCCCTGGTGGGTGCAGGTGTAGTTGAAGGCGACCACGTCACGCTCGGGGCCGAGCCCGCCCCCGGCCTCGCGGCCGAGCTTGATCAGGATCGACTCGGCGTAGGCCCCCTCGTCCGGGTATTCGAAGTCGAAAGGCTCATCGACAACCAGCTCGGAGAGCCTGGTGATGAACTTGCGCGGATAGGTCGCGACCACGGCGGGTGTCTGCGCCTCGGGCAGCCCGGGGATGCCGACCATGATCACGGTCGTGGCGATGCCGCCGGTCAGGAGAAAGCTGCGCCGGTTCATCAGGCAGGGCCGGGTTCCGGCCGCCTCGGCCTCGCCATTCGCGCCATTGACGGCGGCGGCGATGCGGGGATCGATCGTCATCTCTCCGTCTCCTCTCAATTCTGGTCTCAGTTCCGGACGACCGCGGGCAGCCGCTGCATTTCCGGCAGCTCCGGCTCGTCGATCAGGATCTCGTCGCCCGACAGGCTCTCGATGAAGGCCACCAGATCGTCGACCTCCGCGCCGCTCAGGCCGAGCGGCTGCATCAGCGGGCTTTTGGTGGCGGCGAACTCGTTCTCGCCGCCGCCGGCGTTGTAGAACTCGACCACGTCGCGCAGGGTCTCCAGCATGCCGTTGTGCATGTAGGGGTAGGTGTATTTGGTGTAGCGCAGCGAGGGGGTGCGGAACTTGCCCTTGTGGCGCGCATCCTTGGTGCGGAAATAGAGCCCGGGGTCGTCCTTGGTGGTGCGATACATCTTCTCCGTCGAGCCCTTGGCGTAGAGCTCGAAGCGGAAGGTGATCTGCGCCAGCTCGTCATCCTCCCAGCCCGCATAGGGCGGCACGCCGAGATTGTAGTACTGCTCGTCGCTGAGCAGCGGGCCGTTGTGGCAGGCGATGCAGTCCGCCTTGCCGGCGAACAGGTCGAGGCCGCGCTTTTGCGCCTCGGTCAGGGCGGCATCATCGCCGCGCATGTATTCGTCGAACGGCGTGTCGGTCTGCACGATGGTGCGCTCGAAGGCCGCGATCGCCGCATAGGCGTGGCGGATATTCGGCCAGTCGTCGCCGAATACCGCGGCGAAGCGCCAGCGGTATTCCGGCACGAAGGCGAGGCGCGCCTCCATCATGTCGTCCTCGCCATTGCCGGCGACACCGCCGCGGGCGGCGGATCGCGCCTGGGACTCCAGCGATTTCGACGACCCGGCCCAGAACAGCTTGCTGTAGTAGGCCGCATTCACGATGGTCTGGCTGTTGCGCCAATGGGTGGTGCCGGGATAGCCGAAGCTGATCCGGTCCTGTATCGCCCAGCCCGCCTCGGGCAGATGGCAGGCCGAGCACGGCATGGCGTAGTTCCCCGACAGGATCGGATCGAAGAACAGCAATTTACCAAGTTCCACCTTCTCCGGCGTGCTCGGATTGTCGGCCGGAATCGGCGGCGGCCCCAGCGGCGCCAGCGCCGCCGGCCGGTCACCGGCGGCCTGCGCGGCGCCCACCAGCCAAGTGGCCGCGAGCACGGCCGACAAGAGCTTGGTTACGGTCATGGCCACCTCCCTCAGTTGGTCGTCTCGCGCCAGTTTTCGATGACTTGGTAGCCGTAGTCGTCGACCCGCCAGACATAGGCGTCGGTGTCGAAGGTCTCGCCGCTCAGGGCCTCGAGGAAGGCGATCAGGTCGGCTTTCTCGCTCGGCACCAGGTTGAGCGGCGCCAAGCGCGGGTCCTTCAGCGGGTCGTCGCCGCCGCCGGCGTCGTAGAAGGCGACCACCGCGTCGAGCGTCGCCAGCACGCCGTTGTGCATGTAGGGCGCGGTCCAGGTCAGCTCGCGCAGGGTCGGGGTCAGGAAGGTGCGCCGCTCGGCGTCGCGATGGGTCCTGAGATAGGCGCCGAGATCCTGGCGCAGGTTCATGTAGTTCTCGATGCCCATGAACTTGGCGTAAGCCACGAAAGCCGAATGGCGCTCGGGGTCGGCCCAGATCTCGGGGTTGTCGGGAACGCCGGTGTTATGCGGCGCATCGTCGGTGTAGCGCGGCCCGGAATGGCACGAAGCACAGCCCGCCTTGCCCGCGAACAGGCCCTGGCCGCGCCGCGCCGCTGTCGACATCGCGCCGAGATCGACCGGGGCGCCGCGCGAGACGATGGTCTGCATGAACGCCTGCAACGCCTTGCGGGCGCCGCCGTTCGACGGCTCGGCCATGCCGGCGGCGGCAAACATCGCGAGATAGACCGGGTCCTGCTTCATGCGCTCCTGCATGATGCGCATGTCCATGTTCATCAGGTAGGTCTCGGTGATCATCTCGCGCGCGACATCGTTGAGATTGGTCCCGAGCCGCCCGTCATGCAGCCAGGCGGCGCGGTAGCCGACATTGGCCAGGGTCGGTGTGTTGCGGAAATGTCCGGCCCCGGAGTAGGCCGCCGAAAGCGGCTCGCCATCGGTGAACGCCTTGTCGGGCTGGTGGCAACTGGCGCAGGCGAGCGAGGTGTCGCCGGACAGCCGGGTGTCGTAGAACATGCGCTTGCCGAGGTCCGCCAGCGCGGGTTTGACATCGATGGGTTGCAGCGGCCCGGTCTCCTGCGCCAGCGCGGCGGCGCCGACGAGTGCGGGAACCGCCAGGGCCAGGGCGATCAGGGGCCTCATATTCGTTCTCCCACGGAACGACCATGCCTGGGGCATTGGTCGCCCTCCGACTAGCCGTCCAATGTGGATACTATTTCGTGAACGGCCATCGTGTCCAGCCTTGGAATGCCCTCGAAAGTTACTCTTCGTGTCGTGCTATGTCCGCCAAGCCGCCAAAGCGCGCGCTCGCGCCAGAGCCGCCTTGGTGAAATGCCCGCTAATCGGTGATCGTACTGCGCAATGTCTGGTTTCGGATGGTTTCGAGACAAAGACAGGGAGGACTGACAAGGCGAAACCGATCCAACCCAAAAAATTCGCAATTCACGTTTTGGGTCATAAGTACGCGTTCGCAGCGGCTCGAAATTGGGTCTGGTTACCGGCGGTGAACCGACATTCAGGCCCGAACGTCGGCAATGCGGTAGTGTGCGGACCTTCAGGCGTGGGTATGCGTGGGATAACCTCCCCCCTATGAACGGCCGGATGCGCCCAGGAGCCGCCTAGCGGCTCTCGTGGAGAAGGCTCTCGGGGGCACAATCAGACGGCTCGTTGGTTACCAGGCCCTTCTCGGAACCGCCCCATG
>JACZTQ010000174.1 GCA_022573605.1 Pseudomonadota bacterium
GTCCGCAGCATGGCGTGGGCAAGCGTGTAGCGAACCTGGTCGGCGTGCTTGACAAACCGCCCCGCGCGCTCGGTCTCCGCCCCCGACAGACAGCGCCGCGCCGCGTCGAGATGGCGGGCGGGATCGAGCCGCACGCTGGCCGTCGCGACCGATATCGCACCCCCGGCAACCGGCCTCGCGTCCGCCTCCAGCCGGCCGGCGGCCTCGGCCAGCGAGCCCGGATCGCCGTCGCCGCCGATACCGCACAGGAACAGCCATGCGTCTGGCGCCGCCGGGCCCGGGCCGAAAACGGTTGTTGGCTGGGGTTCTGTCGGCATCCGGGTCCACGCGACGGGGCGCCGCGCCCCCTTTCTGTTCAAGCGGCTTGCATTGCAGCATCTTTTGCGCGGGTGCGTCCAGCGCCGATACCCGAGCGACATCCAGGCCGGGCGGAACCGGCCCGGGCGCCCTGGACCGGCGGCGGTTGGCGTTTGCCGGGGAAACGAATCCCGGTAGGATCGGAAACCAAGTGTCGGGCTTCCCGGCGGCCATATTCAGCTATGCTATCGAGCGGGGAGCCACCCATGTTCCGGTTCGCGTGGGTAGAAAAGGAGTTCCGAAATGATCTCGATCGACTGGCCTGACGTGGGCGAGAAGATAAACGCGGAGATGCTGAAACGCGGTCTTTCTTCGGAGAGCGTGGCCGCCAAGGCCGGCATCGACCGCAAGACCGTGGACCGCCTCCGGCACGGCAAACGGGTGCGCATCCAGACCCTCTCCTGGGTCGAGCAGGTGCTGGAGCTGTCCTTCATCGACGCGCGGGACCAGAGCGGCTCCGGCCAGGCCGGCATCGCACCGATCGAGCTCGGCGGATATTCCCGTGACCTCTACAAGGACTATGTCGGCAGCTATTTCATGTTCCGGAATTCATATGATTTCGACGACCGGATCGTCTGTTCCTACATGCAGATCTACTGGGACATCGACGCCCGCTGCCTGAAGTTCCGCGAGCGCCAGAGAAACAAAAGCAAGGACGGGAGCTATTTCAAATACGACTTCACGGGGCGACTCTCGATCCCGCCGGGGATGGCCATTGTCCAGTTCGTCTACTCGATGCGCGGCTTGAACCGGATCATCACCACGACCAGCCTGCGCGGCACCGAGGCGCCCTATTTCCGGGGGGTGCTGGCCGGGACCAACGAAATCTCGGATGTCGGATTCTACCCCGCGACCACGCCTGTCTTCATCCTCAAGAACGGCCAGGAACCCGATGACGCGACGTTGAACCGGTGCGTCGGGTCGTTTCCGGTCGGCGAGATCTGGCTCCCGGAGGCGGTGAAGGAACTGCGCCAGAAGACCTCGCGCTATTCGGCCTTCTACTAGGGCAAGTTCCACCCGTCGGCGCCCACCAGGTGTCCGGAGTTGGGCATGGCGGACTCTCCTGGCCAACTCCGGTGACGGCCGGTCAGGCGGTGGGCGGAATGTCCCCGCAGATGGCGTTCAACTGTCCGATCTCCCGGCACAGATTACGGCTCATCGGCAGAAGGCAAACGCCCCGCCACGAACCTGACCACGGAGTAAGATCATGAGAACCCTGATGACCGCCGCGACCCTGCTCGCCACCGTCCTGCTGGCCTCGGCCGCCAGCGCCGAAGTCACCCCCGCCCAGAGCGACATTCTGGTGAACCGGCCGGCGCTGGAACTGATCGAGGGAGGCTCCTTCGAGGTCGCCGGCTACTACTACGTGCCGACCTGCTTCTGGGAGACCTACTGGGGTCCTTACGGCTCCATCACCCAGTGGGTCTGCTACTGACCCGGCGCGCGGGGCCACGGCGCCCCGCACCCGCAAAGCAAAGACGGCTCGCCTCAGGGCGGGCCGTCAATCGTTTCGGGCCGGGCGATTCAGGCGGCCAGCGCGCCGGCCGGGTGCGACTTCCAGAAATCCTCGAACTCCAGCACCAGGCGGGTGTCGCCGACGGTGAGCGTTGTCTGCGCCCCGATCGGGATCGTCAGCTTCCGGTCGGTGTGCCCGCAAGGCAGGTCGAGTGCGATCGGCCCCTCGAAGGCGCCGAAATGGGAGTCGATCACCTCCTCCAGCAGCAGCCCGAGCGAGTTGTCGCGCGACGCCTGATCCTTGATCTTCAGGTCGGCGAACACCAGGCCGCTGATGCGATCGAAAACCCCGGCCCGCCGCAGATGCACCAGGGACCGGTCGAAACTGTACATGTACTCGTTGACATCCTCGAGCAGCAGCACCGCCCCGTCCGGGATGCTCAGGCTTTCGGTGCCGAGCAGGGACTCGATGATCGAGATGTTGCCGCCCACGATCGGACCCGTTGCGACGCCCTCCCGCACGGGCGTGAAGTCAGCGCGCTCGAGGGAATAGGAGAGCCGCTCTCCGGCCAGCATCGAGAAGAACCGCTCCCGGGTCCACTGGTTCGCATTGCCGGTCAGGTCGGCTGCCATCGGCCCGTGAAACGGCATGATCCCCGCCGTTGCACTCAGATGAAGGATCAGGCTGGTGACATCGCTGTAGCCGACGAAAATCTTGCTGCGGATGGCGGCCGGCTCGATGATGTCGAGCAGGCGGCCACTGCCGTAGCCCCCGCGCGAGCACAGGATGGCGGCGACCGAGTCGTCGGCGAAGGCGGCCTCCAGGTTCTCGGCCCGGCGCCGGTCGTCAGCGGCCATGCGGCCGAACCCTTCGTCGAACTCGCCGAAGACCCTGGTCGCATAGCCGTGCTCGGCGGCGAGGTCCCGGAATTCGCTGAAGACACGCCGCTCGACGGTTGATGCCGGGCTGACGATGCCGATGGTGTCGCCGGAGACAAGAGGGCGCATATCCACTCCTTCGATAGGATCGCCTGTATTCTGGTGCCGGTCTGCCTGCTTTTTGGTCAATATACCGTCAATCACTGCCACTGGGCACCCGGCGGACCGCCCAGAACAGGGGAACGCCCGCACCCTTTCGGGCAGAGTGCTGTCCGAAGTTGGTCGAACCCGCCCATGGTTGGGCATGAGGGCCGCTCGCGGCAATGGCTGGGATGTCCCCGGGGGGCGGCGTTCCGGCCCGGGCTTGCAGGGCAGTGATTCCTGTTGACCGGGAATCGCGCCCGAACTTATACCGGCCTGCATCGACTGGAACCCATAGCCCATGCCCCGGCTCGGGGGCTTCCCGGTGATCTCACCGGCCGCGGCCCGGCAGACAGAGCAGTCGCTCGCCCTCGACATGTCGCGGGGTGTTGGCAAGATCTACCAGATGGGCGCGCCGACACTCGACGTGGCCATCGATAACCCGATCCATGCCGCTTATTACCGGTTGCTGCTCTTCACTGGATTCCGCACCGTCGCGACGGAGGCCGGCGTCCTCGAGGAGATCGTCGGGCGACTTCTAAACCACACACCTCTGTCCATCACCGGCCAGCGCCATGCGCGGCCGTCACTGGATGCACTGCGCCCGGCGATGCAGGCGGCATGCGACGCGTTGAAGCAGCGCCTTCAGGGATCTTAGGCCGAGGGCGAAAATCTCGGATTCGCGATCGAGGAACGTCTTCGGCCTTTACACAGGAATGCTATTCGCCTTCACCCGATGCCAGAAAGCATCCCTTCGACCCTCTCTTGCACGCTCAGCGCTTCGGCCGGGGTGGCCAGGAGATGCGGCTCTCCACGCAGGCATTTTTCAAGCTCATCGAGCTGCCGCCCGAGCGCCTCGGCGCGCGGGTCGTCCGGGTCCGGGCGAGTCGCGATAAACGGGCCGCCATCGGAAACGGCGTGGCGGTGGAACTCACTGATCCGGTGACTTTGCAGCGAGCCTTTGACCGTCAGCTCCTGCCGGTCGGGTTGCGCACCGCCAACCGCGCCAAGGATCGATACTGGAGACCCATCGGCGGACTCGAACCGAGCGAGGATGTGGGTTTCGCAGAGAGCCGGGTCGGCTGGGTAGTCAGGGCGCGCATGGATCAGCCTGGTCGGGCCCAGGATCCGTTCGGTGAAAAAGAGGAAATGCGAGATCACCTCGCGGGTATAACCGCCCTCGGCCCGGAAGCGGAGCCAGTCGGCCTCCCTCTGCCAGGCGCGGGGCCAGATGGCATAGGTGACGATGATGTCGACGCCCAGAACCGCCCATCGTGCCCGAGCGCGCCGCTTCGGTGGTATCGGCCAGCGCCTCGGCGTATTCCTCGAAGACGACTTCTTCCACCGGGCCATGCGGGTGACTGGCGGCCAGCAGCACCGGCACCGGTGTCCAGGGTCCGGTTGCATCCATCGCGCGCACGAAGGCGGCGAACTCCTGCGCCAGGCTGGGGGCGTCGCCGCGGGCTTCGGCCATCAGGGCATTTCCGCCCATCCAGGTCAGGCTTTCAAAATCAGCCCTGCTTGCGGGCTTTGAATAGCGATTGGATTCCAGGATCATTCCCATCAGGGCGACGCGGGGAGAGTTCATGGGGCGCTCCTTTGCATCCACTGACTTGAAGGAGAACCCCTGCTCATGTCCACTACTTTGGCTGCTAGACTGATCGTGGCGCGGTGAATTTATACGTTCTGCTTGCGGTGCATTCAGATGGCGGATTAGGTTCGCAATGCGCTGCTCGGGGCGTCCGGGGAAGGCCGATCCGAAGGGCTGCAACCAAGGTGCGTATGACGGCTGTCTCATGATACTCCAAACCCCCCGCTTGATCCTCGAGCCGATTGCCGAGGCCCACTTCGAAGATCTCGCACGCTTGCGGTCGGACCCGGTTGTGATGGCGCAAATGTTGGGCGGCGCGGAGACCCGCGAGGAGACCCGCGCCACCTTCGCCGCCTACCGGGAGAGCTGGGAGCGGCATGGCTTCGGGGCCTGGGCGATTCTTGCGCGCGCGGATTTGGAGTTCCTCGGCGAAACTGGCCTCAGGCAGCGCGAAATCGGAGAGATTGCTCTTCGCTTTGCCCTAAAGACCACAGCCCAAGGCCATGGTTTTGCCAGCGAAGCGGTGGCCGCTGTCCTCGCCTTCGCCTTCGCCCGGGCGGGCATGGTGGAAGTCGCCGCCGTCTCCCGGGCAAGCAATGCCGCGTCCCTGCGTGTCCTGGCCTGCAACGGCTTTCGCTGCTTGCGCCATGAGCGCCGCAATGGCAGAGACTTGAAGTTCTTTGCCCTCTGCGCGGATGAGTGGCAGCCCGGTGCAGGTCGATGCATAACGGGCTTACCGTCAAGCTCATGAGCGACATGATAGAGTCATTTCCTTCAAGGCGGGAGGCGAGAACATGCCGGATCTGAATAACAAGACCGTGTTGGTGACGGGCGGTTCACGGGGCATCGGCGCGGCCATCGCACGGGCCATCGGCACCGGCGGCGGCAGGATCAACAACGTGGCAGCCGGGCGGCCTTCCGGGGCGAGGCGCCCGACGGCGCATCGAAGGGGGCCCTGGTGACCCTGACCAAGACGATCGCCCGCGGTTTCGCCGCGGACGGGGTTCTCGCGTTCTGCATTGCGCCGGGGTTCACCGATACCGAGATGGTGACGGGCGCCATGGACCCGGAGGCGATCGCCAGGGCGACGAGCGACATTCCCCTGGGCGAGATGGCGCATCCGGAAGAGATCGGCGCCCTGGCGGCCTTTCTCTGCGACGATCGGGTGCGCCACATGACCGGCGCCACCTTCGACGTTAACGGGGCCTCGTACCCGCGTTGACTTTCAGACTGTCGGTCGGCATTGAATCGCGACCCCTTCTCCGGACAGGGAGCGAATGGGATACAAACCTCCCTGGTGCACCAGCTCCAGCGCCCGCGTCACCAGCACGGGCGATTTCCAGCAGCGGAGCAATAGACGGCCTCCACCTGCTCGACTCGCTTCAGGCCGGGGCCGGCAGCAGCACGCCGGGATTGAGGATGCCCTTCGGGTCCAGCCGGCGCTTGGCGCCGGCCAACGCCTCGGCGAAGAGGTCCGGGCGCTGGCGGCTGTACCAGGGCATGTGGTCGCGCCCCACCGCGTGGTGGTGGGTGATGGTGCCGCCATGGGCGATCACCGCGTCGAAGGCCTTGCTCTTGATCGCCCGCCACTGCTCGGCCAGCGCTCCGTGGCGGCCCTTGGCCTGGAACGAGAAATAGGGCGCCGGGCCGTCCGGGTAGCAATGGGTGAAGCGGCACGAGACCGAGCCGGGCTGGCCGGTGACCTCGCGCGCCGCCGCTTCGGTGGCTGCCATCACCGCCTGGTAGAAGGCCGGGAAGCGTTCCCAGGTGATCGCGGTCTCGAAGGTGTCGGTGATGACGCCCATGCCGACGATGGTCTTCTTCCAGTAGGGCATGCGGATGAAGGCCTGGCGCCAGGCCCCGGCGGCGCCGGCGCGGTGGCCCTCGCCGCTGCGCGCGGTGTCGTCGTCGTAGCTGCCGCCGAAGTCGCGGCAGATCTCCAGCGCCCGGTCGAGCCAGGGCCCGACCGGATGGTCGTTGCTCTCGAAGGCGAGGATGACGACCGATTGTTTGCCGTCGCCGAAGCCGTTGTTGTAGGCCTCGGCCGCGTCCAGCAGGCGCAGGTTGGCCGGGTAGAGGGCCGCCTGGCAGATCGTGCGCACCGCCTCGGCCCCCTGCATCACATCGTCGAACAGCACCGCGGTGCCGCCGCGATGGGTGGGGCGGTCCTGGAGGCGCATCCAGGCCTCGGTGATGATGCCGAGCGCGCCCTCGGAGCCGATCATCAGGCGGTCGGGGCTGGGGCCGGCGCCGGAGCCGGGCAGGCGGCGGCTTTCCATCGTGCCGGCCGGGGTCACCATGCGGATGCTCTCCACGAAGTCGTCGATATGGGTATGGAGGGTGGCGAAATGGCCGCCCGAGCGGGTGGCGATCATGCCGCCCAGGGTGGCCAGTTCCATGCTCTGGGGGAAGTGGCGCATGGTCAGGCCGTGGGGTTTGAGCTCGGCCTCCATTGCGGGCACCCGGATGCCGCCCTGGATGCGCGCGGCGCGGCTGTGCT
>JACZTQ010000175.1 GCA_022573605.1 Pseudomonadota bacterium
CGCCGGGGGGCGGGGTTGCCTGCGTTGCCGCCTCCGGTGCGCCGGCGCGGGGACCCCGGGTGCGGCGGCCCCGGCCGCGCGCCTCCAGGCTGTCGCCGTCGTCGGGTCCGAGTCGGGTCCGGGTCAGCTTCTCGACCGCGCGCAGCTTGTTGCGCTCGTCCGGCGCGCAGAGCGTGATCGCCACCCCGCCGGCGCCGTTGCGCGCGGTGCGGCCGATGCGGTGGATATAGCTCTCGGCCTCGTCCGGCAGTTCGTAGTTGATGACATGGCTGATGGCGGTCACGTCGATGCCGCGGGCCGCGATATCGGTGGCGACCAGCACCCGGACCCGGCCCGAGCGGAAGGCGTCGAGCGCCCGGTTGCGGGCGTTCTGGGCCTTGTTGCCGTGGATCGCCGTGGCCGCGATGCCGTCCTTGGCGAGATTGACCACAACCTTGTCGGCGCCGTGCTTGGTGCGCGAGAAGACGAGGACCCGGCGGGCCTCGGGCGTGGACAGGATTTCCGCCAGACGCGCCCGCTTGTCCACCTTGTCGACCATCTCGACCGACTGCGCGATCTTGCCGATGGGCTGGCCGTGCGGCGCCACCGCGATGCGCACCGGATCGTTGAGCAGCCCCTCGGCCAGCTTGGCCACCTCGGGCGGCATGGTGGCCGAGAACAGCGCCGACTGGCGCCGTGGGTGCAGCGCGGCGATGAATTTCCGCACCTCGCGGATGAAGCCCATGTCGAGCATCCGGTCGGCCTCGTCGAGCACCACCCAGCGGGCCTCGTCGAGGCGCACATGGCCCTCGCCGACCAGATCGGTCAGGCGGCCGGGGGTGGCGATCAGGATGTCGATGCCGCGCGCGAGCTGGCGGATCTGCGCGCCGCGCGAGACCCCGCCCAGCACCAGCGCGGTCGAGATCCGGGCGCCGCCGGCCAGCGCACGGATGTGCTGCTCGATCTGGACCGCCAGTTCGCGGGTCGGGGCCAGGATCAGGGCGCGGCAGGTCTTCGGCGCCGCGCGGCCCGAGAGGCCGATGATGTGATGCAGGATCGGCAGCGCGAAGGCAGCGGTCTTGCCGGTGCCGGTCTGGGCGATGCCGAGGATGTCGCGCCCCTCCAGTTGCGGCCGGATCGCCTGCGCCTGGATCGGGGTCGGGGTGGTGAAGCCGGCGCGCTCCAGCGCGGCCGTCAGCGGAGCGGCGAGGCCGAACTCTTTGAAAGAAGTTATCGTCAAAACGTATCCTTTCCGCCGGTCCCCGCTTCCGGGCGGGCAACCGCGGTTCTGTCACAAGCCAAGCGCATCTGGCGGGGACGTCTATGGGGCGATCGGGCGCGGATACCGCGCGCTGCGCTATCGCTGCCGCGCGGGGATCGCGCGGCGGTGTTCCCTGCTTGCCGGCATTTGCGGGAAGAAGAGAGGGTCCGCACCGGAGCGCATTCTCGGCTCGCAACCCGGTATCCGTTTCCGGCGGGCGGTGCGTGGCGGGCATATGCGGCGTTGCGGGCCAAAATGCAAGGGCAATCAGCATTTTAGCCCGCAGCAAAGGGTCATTGTTGCTCATTGACACCAAACAATCGTTTGTTTAATTTCATCGCATGACCAACACCGCGACGCAAACCCCGACCCGCGCCAACAACCGGATCGGCGTGGTGCGCGACATCGCGGCGGAGCTGTTCGCCGAGAAGGGCTTCCACGAAACCACCATGCGCGACATCGCCCGGCGCGCCGGAATGCTGCCCGGTTCGATCTACTACCACTTCCCCTCGAAGGCGGACCTGCTGGCCGGGGTCTACGAGGAGGGCGTCAGCCGCCTGCTGGCCCGCATCGACGCCGCCGATCCCGGCCCGCGGGCCGAACCGTGGGCCCGGCTGGAGGCGGTGATGACGGCCCATGTCGAGGCGATCCTCGACCGCTCGGCCTATGCCAGGGTGATGATCCGGGTGCTGCCCGACGCCGCCCCCGGCGCCGCCGCCCGGCTGATCGAGGCGCGCGACCGCTACGAGGCCCGGATCGCGGAGGTGATCGCCCGGCTGCCGCTGGCGCCGGGCATCGACCGGCGGCTGCTGCGCCTGTTCCTGCTGGGGGCGGCCAACCACGTCCAGGTCTGGCGCCGCGAGGGCGGCCGGAGCCCGGCCGAGATCGCCGTGGCGCTGGTCCGGCTGCTGCGCGACCCGGCGCGAGGGCACGGATGAGCGCCTCCTTCCACCGCCTCAACGCGCCCGAGCGGGTGCTGGTCACCAAGATCGGCCTCGACGGCCATGACCGCGGCTCGCGGGTGGTCGCCAACTACCTGCGCGAGGCCGGGATGGAGGTGACCTACACCGCCCCCTGGCAGACCATCGAAGCCGTGGTGGAACTCGCTGGGCGCGGCGAGGCCGACGTCATCGGCGTCTCCTCGCTCGCCACCGACCACCTGATCGTGCCCGACCTGATGGCGGCGCTGCGGGCGGCGGGGCTGGATCATGTTGCGGTGATTGTCGGCGGCATCGTGCCGAAACCGGAGCGCGCGCTGCTGCTTGAGGCCGGGGTCGCCGCGATCTTCGGCCCGGGCGCGGCGCGCGAGGAGATCGTCGATACCGTCCGCCGCGCCGCCGCCGAGGCGCGCCATAGTGTCTTTGCCCGTGACGAAATCCGCCAAGGCGGATTTCCGGCTCCGCCCCCCACCCCTCCTCCCCGCCCAACCACCGATCATGCCCCAATGATTCCTGGGGTACCATCGGTGGTTGGGCGGGGAGGAGGGGTGGGGGGCGGAGCGCGCCCAAAAGACGCAAAGCGGCTTTTGGAACAGGCGCAAAACACCAGCGAACCCGCCGAGGGAGAGGCTCCATGAACGAGATGGCTAAGAAACCCGCAACCTCGACCCTGGACCAAGACCATGCCGCCTGGCGCCAAGCCTATGACGCCCAGATCGGCGCCGACCGGGAGGTCCGCAACCGCTCCGGCATCGAGGTCAAACCGCTCTACACGCCGCGCGACTGGCCGCAGGACCGCTACGCCGGCGACCTCGGCTTCCCCGGCGAGGCCCCGTTCACCCGTGGCATCTACCCGACCATGCATCGCGGCCGGACCTGGACCCAGCGCCAGTTGATCGGCCTCGGCACCCCGGCCGACTACAACGCACGGGTGCTCAACCTGATCGATCACGGGACCGACGCGATCAGCCTGATCCCCTGCAACTCCGGCTTTCGCGGCATCGACTGCGACCAGGTCCCGCTGGCCCTGCTCGGCACCTGCGGCACCGTCGTCAACACCGTCGATCACATGGAGCGGGCATTGGAGAGCGTGCCCATCGGCTCGATCTCCACGGCCATGAACGACCCGACGCCGTTCACCCTGTTCGCCTTCCTGCTCGGGGTCGCCAGGCGGCGCGGGGTGCCCTGGAGCCGGATCACCGGCACCGCCAACCAGTCGGACTACCTCTCGCATTTCATCGCCAACCACATGTTCTTCCGCCTGGCCCTGCCCGGCGCGCGGCGGGTCTTCACCGACCATGTCGCCTTCTGCCGGCGCCAAGTGCCGGGCTGGAACCCGGTCTCGGTGGTCGGCCAGCACATGCAGCAGGCCGGCGCCACCCCGGCCGAGACCATGGGATTCACCCTCTCGACCGCGATCCAATACGCCGAGGACTGCATCGCGGCGGGGATAGAGCCCGACGATTTCCTGCCCCGCCTGACCTTCTTTTTCGACATCTCGATCTCGTTCTTCGAGGAGATCGCCAAGTTCCGCGCCGGGCGGCGCATCTGGGCCCGGATCGCCCGCGACCGGCTGGGGGCGAAGGACCCGAGATCCTGGCGCTTCAAGTTCCACGGCCAGACCTCGGGCGCGGATCTGACCTCGCAGCAGCCGCTCAACAACATCGCCCGGGTCACCGCCCAGGCCATCGCCGGCATCTTCGGCGGGCTCCAGTCGATGCACACCGACAGCTATGACGAGGCCATCGCCAGCCCCAGCGAGGGCCCGGCCCGGATCGCGCTGGCAACCCAGAACATCCTGCGCGAGGAGGCCCATCTGTGCGACGTGATCGATCCGCTGGCGGGCTCCTGGTATGTCGAGACCCTGACCAACCAGATGGAGGAGCAGGTTCTCGAGGTCATCGAGACCATCGACAAGGCGGGCGGCATGTATGCCGCCGCCGAGGCCGGGCTGGTGCAGCGCCTGATCGGCGCCTCGGCGCGGGCGCATCAGGAGCGGGTCGAGAGCGGGGCCGAGAAGATCGTCGGGGTCAACTGCTACGCCGACAGCGACGAGGCGCCCGAGCCCGCCCCCTACCGCCCGGACCGCGCCGCGATGGAGAGCCATGTCGCCGCCTTCCGGCGCTACAAGGCGGAGCGCGACAACGACGCCGTGGCGCGCGCCATCGATGCCCTGACCCGCGCCGCGCGCGATCCGGCCGAGAACGTCTACGCCCGCGTCGTAGAGGCGGCGGCGGCGGGCGCCAGCCACGGCGAGATCATCGCGCGGCTACGCGACGAGCTCGGCTTCGGCCACCCGCTGATCGTCGATTGAGAGGCCGGGTCATGTGAGGAGGGCGGACAATCATGTCCGCCCTACCGGGCTCCGCGCCGGAAGTGCCCGATTCGGGCGTCCACCCGGTGCTCCGCCATCGCAGTCAACCCGATTTCACGCGTGAAACGGGTGGCAAGTTGTTGAATTTGAATGAAATACGAAAAATGGGGTGAGTATGGTTAATGAAGCGCAAACGCATCGGCGCGGAGGCGGATTTGCCGGAAGACCCCCCGCCAGCGGACCTTCGTGGACCCTGCGGTTACCGCGTACTCGTGAGCCGAGGCGGGCGTTACCGGCGTCATGATTTTCCGCCGGTTCGAGTTGGATATCTTCACCGCCGGAGCGGAGAGACGAGGGCAGCGCCCGCCCTGGGGGCGGGTCGGGCGCTGCCCGGGGGTCCCCCCCGGGCGGGACATCTGATCGGGTGGACGCCATAGACGGACGCCATCGCGGTTTGCCAGCAGGCGTAGGGCGGGTCTTGACCCGCCATTGCGTGTTGGCCGGCGAAGGTGATTGGCGGAACAAGTTCCGCCCTACTCGCCGCCCCCCAATTCTGCCCACCTTAGATGGTGCGTGCAAGCACGCACCCTACGGCACGATCAGGCCCTCGCGCCGCCTCAGCGTTCCTCGATGCGCCCATCCAGATAGGGCTCATACGCTCCGCCGGCGGCCAGGTATTCGGCCACCACGTCGTCCAGCGACGGGCCGAAATCGTAGGGGTCGATGGCGCTCTCGGCGAACACCACATAGCCGTCGCCGCCGCCCCGGACGTAGTTGTTGGCGACCACGCCGTAGAGCTTGTCCGGGTCGATCGGCGCCCAGCCGCCGCCCGCCTGCACCATCACCTCGAGGATCCGGCCCTGGTTCGGCGCCACGCTCCGGGTCCAGGCGTATCTCACACCCGCGACCTGGGCGAAGCGGCCCTTGACCTCCTCGACCTGGCTGACCCCGTTCTCCAGCGCCGCGATCACGTCCGAACCCGTCAGCTTGAAGGTCGACAGCGTGTTCTGGAACGGCAGCACGGTCAGCACCTCGCCCATGGTCACCGGCCCGCTGTCGATCGAGGCGCGCAGGCCGCCGCCATTGGCGAAGGCGATGGTGATGCCCTGGTCCTTGACCCGCGCCAGCATGGCGTCGGCGACCAGGTTGCCCATCTCGCATTCGCGCACCCGGCAGCTCTCGCGGTTGCCGTCGATCACCGCCGCGGCCTCGGCGACGACGCGGTGGCGGATCTCCTCGAGCGGCCCGGCCAATTCGGCGATGCGGCCCTTCAGCGCCGCGTCCTCGGCCACCTGCCCGTCCATCACGATGGGCTCGCCGGTGGCGGCGGTGACGATGCCGGCATCATCCCAGGTCACGTTCAACTCGCCCAGGAACTTGCCGTAGGCATAGGCCTGCACGATGGCGACCCGGTTGCCGTCGGGCGCCTCGACCCAGGTCGGATAGGGCCCCGCCGCCTTCTCCGAGACGTTCGAGAGATAGGTGTGGGAATGCCCGCCGACGATCACGTCGACGCCGGAAACCGACGCCGCCACCCTGAGATCAACCGCATAGCCGGAATGGCTCAGCACGACGATCTTGTCGATCCCGGCCTCGGTGAGCCGCGCCACCTCGCGCTTCAGCGCCTCGGCCGGGTCGGAGAAGGTGACGTTGGGGCCGGGGCTGGCCAGCTCGTCGGTGTCCTCGGGGGTGAGCCCGATCAGGCCGATGCGTTCGCCGCCGACCTCGATCACGGTGGCGGGCAACAGCACGCCGGCCAGCGACGGCTCGCCCGAGATATCGGCATTGGCGAGCAGGATCGGGAAGCCGATCGCGTCCATGAAACCGCGCAGCACCTCCGGCCCGTCGTCGAATTCGTGGTTGCCCACGGTCATCGCGTCGTAGCCCAGCGCGTTCATCATCTCGGCCGCCGCCTTGCCCTTGTAATAGGAGTAGAACAGCGAGCCCTGGAACTGGTCGCCGCCATCGACCAGCAGTGCGTTCTTGGCCGCCGCGCGGCGCGCGCGGATCGCGGTGATCAGCCGGGCCGAGCCGCCGAAGCACTTGTCGGCGGCGGCGTCCTTGGCCGCGCAGGCGCTGTCATACTTGTTGATCGGCTCGATCCGGCTGTGAAAATCGTTGGTGTGCAGGATGGTGAGGGTGAAGTCGGCCGCCGCCGGGGTGGCGAGAGCGGCAATCGCCAGGACGGCGACGAGAAACCGGTTCGGTCCCATGGTGTATTCCTCCCGTGAACAGGTTGCGCGGCGGTGGCCCCGCCGCGGCGTCTTTGCCGGGAGTATTTCACATTATTCCGATTCGCGCGCGGGGCGATCCGGGCCGGGCGCCACCGCGCCGCGTAGGGTGTGCATTCTGCGCACCCTGCAAGAGCGGTGCGCAGAATGCGCACCCTACCCGC
>JACZTQ010000176.1 GCA_022573605.1 Pseudomonadota bacterium
GTTGTTCTTCTTCTTCGACGTCGCGATGCGGATCGTGCTGCCCAAGGGCTACCTGGAGCCGCTGTTCATCCCGCTCTACGACATATTCCTCTGAGGTTGCGGCCTCGGGCTTGAGGTTGGCGTCCGGACTCCATCCAGACGGCGCCCACCAGGGAGAGAAAGATGGAAATACTGGCCCTCCTGATGGGCGGAATCGCCGCCTGCTTCGAGCCGCTGAACCTGATGCTGATCTTCCTCGGGGTGACGGTCGGGTTGTTTATCGGCGCGATGCCGGGGCTGGGCTCGGTGAACGGGGTTGCGATCCTGCTGCCCATGACCTTCCTGGTGCCGCCGAACTCGGCGATGATCTTCCTGGCGTCGATCTACTACGGGGCGATGTATGGCGGCGCGATCTCGTCGATCACGCTGGGCATACCCGGGGCGTCGACGGCGGTGGCGACCACCTTCGACGGGCGGCCGATGGCGCTGAAGGGCAAGGCCGATCAGGCGCTGGTGACGGCGGCGATCGCCTCCTTCGTCGGCGGTTCGGTCGCCAATATCTTGTTCACCGCTTTCGCGCCGCCGCTGGCCACCGTGGCACTGAGCTTCGGCAATCCGGAGATCTTCGCGCTGATGCTGCTGGCCTTCGCCACCTTTGTCGGTCTCGGCGGCGACGACATCCCCAAGACGATCCTGTCGATCTGTCTCGGGCTGGTGCTGTCGGCGGTCGGCTTCGACATAATCTCGGGCGAGCCGCGGCTGGTGTTCTTCGAGCTCACCGGGTTCATGCACCCGATCAACTTCCTGGTCCTGGCGATCGGCGTCTACGGCATCGGCGAGATGCTGTGGACGATCAACTCGACCCGCGACGAGGTCTCCATGACCGACGCCGATATCACGATCCGCCGGGTCCTGAGGGCAGCCAAGATCACGATGGGCGCCTGGCGCGGCATGGCGATCGGCTCGTCGCTGGGGTTCTTCGTCGGCATCCTGCCGGCGGCGGGCGCGACCCCGGGCTCGCTGATGGCCTATGGCGTGGCCAAGATGACCGCCAGGCATCCGGAGGAATTCGGCAAGGGCGCGCTCAACGGCATCGCGGCGCCCGAATCGGCCAACAACGCCGCCTCCACCGGCGCCATGCTGCCGATGCTGACGCTGGGCATTCCCGGCTCGCCGACCACGGCGATCCTGCTCGGCGGCATGGTGATCTGGGGTCTGACGCCGGGGCCGCGGCTGTTCACCGACCAGCCCGACCTCGTTTGGTCGCTGATCGGTTCGTTCTATGTTTCGAACTTCATGGCGCTGATCGTGAACCTCTGCTTCATCCCGCTGTTCCTGTGGATGCTGCGGATGCCCTTCACCATCCTGGCGCCGATCATCTTCGTCGTGTCGGTGGTTGGCGGCTACGCGGCGACCCAGAACATGTTCGATGTCTGGCTGATGCTGATCTTCGGGGTCGGGGCCTTCCTGCTCCGCCTGCTCGACTATCCGATGGCGCCGGCGGTGCTGGCCATCGTGCTGGGTCCGATCGCCGAGCCGAAGATGCGCCAGTCGCTGCTGCTGTCCGACGGCGACCCGATGATTTTCCTGAACCGGCCGATCGCCGGGCCGATCACCGTGATCGCGCTGATCCTGATCTTCCTGCCCTTGTTCAAGCTCGTCTGGGACCGGCTGAAGCGCAAACCGGCCGCGTGACCGGGCGCCAAGCGGCAAGACAGAGGCCCGCACCGGTGGACGGTGCGGGCCTTTTCAGTTGTGTGTTCGATTACGCGCCGCCCCGGCGGGGACGGATAAGGTTCTAATACTAACGCTCGATGATGTTGACTCACGTGGGGGATTCCCATGGGGTGCGGATTGTGATTCACCATGGAGAACTGAGGGAGGTTCTTCATGGCGGCAGCGATCGGGCTTCGGGCAGACTTTACGGCGGATGATTTGAGACGGCTTGCGAAGGCGAGCCGTGATGCGGGGCAGACCCGGCGGCTCTTGGCTCTTGCGGCGATCTATGAGGGGGCGTTGCGGACCCATGCGGCCCGGATCGGCGGGGTCGGTCTGCAGACGGTTTGGTTTGAAGGATTAGGAAACTGTCCAGTGGACAGTTTCCCCGGCAAACGGGTTCTGCGCTTCAACACTGACGGTGCTGGGGGCCTTATCGACCGGAAGGCGCCCGGGAAGAGGCCGCTCTTGCAGGAGAAGCAGCGCGCGGCCTTGGTGGCGGCGGTCGAGGTCGGCCCGGAGCCCTATCTCGACGGGGTCGTGCGCTGGCGGCTGGTCGATCTGGCGCAGTGGCTGTGGGATGAGTTCGAGGTGTCGGTGAGCCGGCAGACGCTCGGCCGGGAACTGCGCACCATGGGTTTCCGCAAGCTCTCCGCGCGACCGCAGCACCATGCGCAGGACACGCACGTGATTGAGACTTTTAAAAGCCTGTCCCCGGCTTGAACGGGGAAACTTCCCCGTCCTCCTGGCGGAGATCCGCGCCAAGCATGGCCGGGGCAAGAACATAGAGATCTGGTTCCAGGACGACGCGCGCATCGGTCAGAAGAACAAGATCACCCGGCGCTGGGCAAGGCGCGGTTCGCGGCCCAGGGCACCGCACGACCAGCGCACGCAGTCAGCCTACATATTCGGCGCCATCTGCCCCAAGGCGGGAAAGGGCGCCGGGCTGGTCATGCCCCGGTGCAATACCGAGGCGATGGCGGCGCATCTGCGGGAAATCTCCCGGACCGTCGAGCCGGGCGCCCACGCCGTGGTGATTGTCGATCAGGCCGGATGGCATATGTCCGCCAAGCTCGCCATACCCGACAACATCACCCTGCTCCCCCTGCCGCCACGCTCGCCCGAGTTGAACCCGGTCGAGAACATCTGGCAGTTCATGCGCGACAACTGGCTCTCGAACCGCATCTTCCAATCCTACGACGACATCGTCGCCCACTGTTGCGAGGCCTGGAACAAGCTCACCGACCAGCCTGGGCGTATCACGTCAATCGGCATGCGTGATTGGGCGCATGGGTGCTGATCAATGAGCGTTGGTATTACCGCGGTGGATGATCGGTGGTTGGGCGGGGAGGTGGGGTGGGGGCGGAGCCGGAAATCCGCAAAGCGGATTTCATCACGGGCAAAGACTCTCGCCGGAAATCCGCGAAGGCGGATTTCGTCACGGGCATAAAACTCCAACCGGCGCCGTCAGGGCAACAATCCGAACCCCTCACCCCAGTAGCGTCTCCGCCGCCCGCAGATGGCCATGGACAAAGCCCCGGCAGTTCAGGATCGGCGCATCGGCCAGCGCGGCGAAGACCGGATCGTGGCGTTCCAGCGCCCCGTGGCGGGCCAGCAGGGCGGCGATCGCGGCCTCGCTGCCGCGCGCGTTGCCGTCGTCGATCTTCAGCGCCATGCCGAGACCGCGCCCGGGCAGGATGGCGGTGTAAACCCCCTCGGCGCCGGCCTTGACCACCGCCCGGCCGGCGCAGGCGCGGATCAGGTTCGTGGTGGCGCGGCCCGCGCCGCCGACCAGCACCGGGTGCGCCGCCATCGCCTCGACCAGGCGCCGCGCCGCGCCGGCCCGTGCTCCGGTAAAACTGGCCCCGGTAAAACTGGCCCCGGCGGTTGCGAACCGCGCCATCGCGGTTGCCAGCCCCCTCAGGGAGGTCGCGAAGTTCGGCGCCGAACAGCCGTCGATGGCATGGCCCGAGACGGTCTCGCCGGTGACCTCCTCGACCGTCAGCCGCACCGCCCGTTGCAGGGGGTGGTCCAGTTCCAGATATTCCGCATCCCCGCGCAGCCGCCGGTTCATGGTCAGAAAGCCGCAATGCTTGCCCGAACAGTTGTTGTGGAACTGGCCGGGAGCGGCCCCGGCCGCATACAGGGCATGGGCCGCTTCAGGGTCGCCGGGCGTATGGGCGCCGCAACGCAGGTCATGCTCGGCCAGCCCGATCCCGGTCAACCAGCTTGCCGCCAGCGCGGTATGCACCGACGCCCCCGAATGCGAGGCGCAGGCCAGCGCCAGGTGCTCGGACCCCAGCCCGGCGGCGTCGGCCGCGCCACTCTCGACCAGCGGCAGCGCCTGGATCATCTTGAACGACGAGCGCGGCAGGATCACCCGGGCCGGATCGCCCCAGGCCTCGACCACCTCGCCGGCCGCCGTCGCCACCACCGCGGTGCCGCGATGCACGCATTCCAGAATCTCGCCGCGCCAGACTTCGGCAAGGACCGGGTTGGCCGGATCAGTCATTCTCTTCGCTCCGATCGGGCGCCGGATCGCGCCCTCTGACGCGCAATACAGAGAAGAAGCATCATTTCGCCGCGCCTTGGGGTGGAATTCACCCTGCCAGATACAGTATGCTGCCAACCGTTGCGGGACAAACACCGAAACGAAACACATCCCAGTGGACGCACAAGATCCGCGGGACACCAAAAATGAGGCGAGCATGAAGAAACTCTTGAAGTTGGGGACGATTGCGTTGCTGGCCGGGATGCTGAGCTGGGTGGCCGGCCCGGGCACGGCCGCGGCACAGACCCAGCAGCGCATCGATGCGAAGCAGGACTGGTCGATCTTCCTGGCCGAAGCCGAGGGCCGGAAGGTCTGCTGGATCGTGTCGCAGCCGACCAGGACCGCGGCCTTCCGCGATGGCAGGGCGGTGTCGGTGAACCGGGGCGACATCTTCCTGATGATCTCGATCCGCCCGGCCGACGGCGTCGCCAACGAGGTCTCCTTCCTCAGCGGCTACCCGTTCGAGAAGGGCTCGGAGGTCAAGGTTTCGGTGGGCGCCAAGCAGTTCATCCTGTTCACCGAGGGCGAGAACGCCTGGGCGCCCTCCAGCGAGGACGACGCAGCGCTGGCCGAGGCCTTCCGCCGCGGCGCGAGAGCCAAGGTCGAGGGCACCTCGAAGCGCGGCAACAGGACCGTCGACACCTTCTCGCTGTCGGGTTTCACGGCGGCGTTGAAGGCGGCGGCCGGGCTCTGCAAATCGTGACGCTGGCCGGAGGGCAGTGGATGTGCTAGGGGCTGCGGCCTTCCCTGGAAGGGGGAGGCCGAGTATCCTTGCGAGCCACATGACCCGAGCCGAAGGCCGATGACCGAGACCCTTCCCCAACCCCCGACAGGGGCCGCGATCCAGCCGGATTTCACCACCTTGCCGCGCAAGGTGGCGCCGGGGGCGCGCGCCAACCTGGTCGGCCTGACCCGCGAGCGGCTGCGCGCGGCGCTGATCGAGGCCGGCACCCCGGAGCGCCAGGCAGGCATGCGCGAGGCCCAGCTCTGGCAGTGGATCTACCAGCGCGGGGTTGCCGATTTTTCCGCCATGACCAACCTGGCGAAGGACTACCGCGCCCTGCTGGCGACGCGCTTCGAGATCGCCCGGCCCGAGATCGTCACCCGGCAGGTCTCCACCGACGGCACCCGCAAATACCTGCTGCGCATCGCCGGCGGGCACGAGGTCGAGGCGGTCTACATCCCCGAAGAGAATCGCGGCACGCTCTGCCTCTCGTCCCAGGTCGGCTGCACGCTGAGTTGCAGCTTCTGCCACACCGGCACCCAGATGCTGGTGCGCAACCTGACCCCGGGCGAGATCGTCGGCCAGATCATGGTGGCGCGCGACGACCTCGGCGAGTGGCCCCGCCCCGGCCAGCGCCCGCCGGAGCGCCGCCTGATCTCCAACATCGTGCTGATGGGCATGGGGGAGCCGCTGTATAATTTCGACGGCGTGCGCGATGCGATGAAGATCGCCATGGACAACGAGGGATTGAGCCTGTCGCGCCGCCGGATCACGCTCTCGACCTCGGGCGTGGCGCCGGAGATCCCCCGCGCCGGGTTCGAGATCGGCACCCTGCTGGCGATCAGCCTGCACGCCACCACCGACGCGGTGCGGAGCGAGTTGGTCCCGATCAACCGCAAATGGCCGATCGCCGCGCTGCTGGCGGCGTGTCGCGCCTATCCCCGGCTGTCGAACTCCGAGCGCATCACCTTCGAATACGTGATGCTGAGGGGCGTCAACGACTCGGATGCCGACGCCAAGCGGCTGGTCAAGCTGATCGCCGGCATCCCGGCCAAGATCAACCTGATCCCGTTCAACCCCTGGCCCGGCGCGGTGCACGAGCGCAGCACCTGGGAGCGGATCGAGAGCTTCGCCGAGATCGTCAACCGGGCGGGCTACGCATCCCCGGTGCGCACCCCGCGCGGCGCCGACATCATGGCCGCCTGCGGTCAGCTCAAATCGGCCACCGAGCGCGGGCGCCGGAGCCGGGCCGAGATCGCAGCGGAGGCGGGGCTGCCCACGGTCCGCTGATGCCGCTGCAAAACCGCGTCACCCCCACAGGCGAGATCACCGCCCAGCCCTGGCGCGGGGCGCTGATGGGCAACCGGGGCATCCTGCACGATGCCCAAGGCAGGCTCGGCACCGCCCGCTGGCAGCACATGAACTGGGTCTGCTGCCTCACCGAGTTTCGCGGCCGCCACCGCGCGCCGATGCCGCCTCCGGGATCGCCGACGCGCTACACGGCGCTGTTCTTCTGGGACGAGGTCTCGGCCCTGGCCGCCGGGCACCGCCCCTGCGCCGAGTGCCGCAACGCCGACTGGCGCCGCTTCAAGGCGGCCTGGGCGGCGGCCGGGCTGCCGGGCTGGAAGGCACACGAGATCGACCGGGTGCTGCACACGGCGCGGGTGACCCGGACCCGGCAACAGGTGACCCACGAGGCGGAGCTCGCCACCCTGCCGGACGGGGTCTTCCTGACCCTGGATACCGAACATGCGCCGCTGCTGAAATGGCGCGGGCGGCTCTGGCGCTGGTCGCCGGAGGGCTATGCGGATGCGGGCGTCGCGCCCGCTGGCGCGGTCCGGGTGCTGACCCCGGCCCCCACCGTCGCCGCTATCAGTGCGGGCTATGCGCCAAACAAACCCCGGAGCTAACTTTC
>JACZTQ010000177.1 GCA_022573605.1 Pseudomonadota bacterium
CATAACCGAGCGGATTACCGTCGGGAAGGACGAGATCAATATCGATCTCTGCTATCTGCCTACATTCTTAGAAACTGACACGAAGGCAACGCCACATCAGGGGTTCATCGCCGCGGCCAAGAGGAACCGCGCCGGGTAGCGCACATGGGCGGCGGCGCGGGCCACCACCACCTCGCCGGTCTCGATCGGCTGGCGCAAGCTCTCCAGCACCGGGCGCGAGAACTCCGGCAACTCGTCGAGGAACAGCACGCCCCGGTGGGCCAGCGAAATCTCGCCCGGCTTGGCGTCGCGCCCGCCGCCGATCATCGCCGCCATCGAGGCCGAGTGGTGCGGCGCCCGGTAGGGCCGTTCCTTGAAGATGGTGCCGTCGCCGGGCTGGGCCGCCAGCGAATAGATGGTCGAGACCTCGAGCGCCTCCTCCGGTTCCAGCGGCGGCATGATCCCGGTCAGGCGCGAGGCCAGCATCGATTTGCCGGAGCCGGGCTCGCCGACCATCAGGATGTGGTGCCCGCCGGCCGCCGCCACCTCGAGCGCGCGCCGGGCGCTCTCCTGGCCCTTGACGTCGACCAGGTCGGCGACCGAGCGCCGCACCGAGACCGGGCCGGGTTGCGGCGGCGTCAGGACCTTGCGCCCGGCGAAGTGGTTGACCAGGTCGATCAGCGAGGCCGGCGCCAGCACCTCGGCTGCCCCCACCCAGGCGGCCTCGCTGCCGCAATCGTGCGGGCAGATCAGCCCCTTGTCCTGGGCGGCGGCGGTGATGGCGGCGGGCAGCGCCCCCTGCACCGCCCTGATCTCGCCGTCGAGGCTGAGCTCGCCCAGCGCCACATGGCGGTCGATCTCCTCGCCCGGGATCAGTTCCAGCGCCGCCATCAGCGCCAGCGCGATCGGCAGGTCGTAATGCGAGCCCGCCTTGGGCAGGTCGGCGGGCGACAGGTTGATGGTGATCCTTTGGGGCGGCATCGCCAGCCCGATGGCGGTCAGCGCCGCGCGCACCCGTTCGCGCGATTCGGAGACCGCCTTGTCCGGCAGCCCGACCACGTTGAAGGCGGTGAGCCCCGGGGTCAGGGCGCATTGCACCTCGACCGGCCTGGCCTCGACGCCGAGAAACGCGACCGTATGAGCCCGGGTGACCATCCCGCTCCCCGCAATTTGATGAAAATGGTGGGCAAATTGACGCCGGGTCGGGTTAAGGTCGGGTTAAGCGCACGACGCGCGGGCCCACGGCCGGAGGAAATCATGCGCCCTGTCGCAATTCTGACCGTTCTTGCCCTGAGCGCGGCCCCGGCCCTGGCCGGCCCCGCCGACGTGCTCGAGGTCGAGGCGCGGGCCACCGGCGGGGCCTGGCGCTTCGATGTCACCGTCGCGCACGGCGATACCGGCTGGGAGCACTACGCCGACGCCTGGCGGGTGGTCGGCCCGGATGGCACGATCTACGGCACCCGCACCCTCCTCCACCCCCATGTCGGCGAGCAGCCCTTCACCCGCTCGCTCGGCGGGGTGGCGATCCCGGCTTGGGTGACCAGCGTTACCGTCGAGGCCCATGACAGCGTGCATGGCTGGGGCGGGGCGGTGGTGGAGGTGACGCTACCGCGGTGACAGCCCTATTTGCGTTTGAACAACGCCCGGCCGATGGCGAAAGCGGCGATCGCCAGCCACAGCACCTCGATCACGATGGCGCCGGGGTTGGGCCGATACCAGAGCGAGATCAGCAGCAGGATCGCGCCCGAGCCGTTGGTGGCCTGGAACGGGATGCCCTCCGGGTCGGCCCGCTTCAGCGACACCGCCAGATAGGCGGCGCAGATGACCAGCGAGCCGGCGACGCCGACAAGATCGAGCAAGGTGAAGTCGTTCCACATGGGTTGATTCTAACCTCCTGCCGACGAAATTCATAAGGTTCCGAATTCCACACCGCCCCGGCCCACGAGCCGGGGCCTCGATCCGCAGCGCGTGGCGGCGCGAGACCCCGGCTCGTGGGCCGGGGAGGCGCAGGAAATGGATGGCATGTCAGGCCAGCGCCGCCAGCGCCGCGACGCTGGCATTCCCCATGGCGCCGGTCGAGACCGTCCGGCCGCCCTCGGCTGGGCCGAGGCTGACGGTTGCGTAGCGCAATGGCGGGGGAGAGGAGCCGCGGCTTGGGTCAGGCGACTTCCCCGTCGTCCCAATCAAGGGGCTCGACCCTGATCTGCGTGTTACGCTCCTCGTGCCACAGGTCGTACTGCGCCTGGAGCGCATACCAAAACCTAGCCCCGTTCTTGAACGCCTGGCCCAAACGGATCGCCATCTCGAGCGACACCCTCTTCTTCTCATTGATCAGATCGGAGAGGGCCGCACGCTTGACTCCAAGGTGCTTGGCGAGCTGATCGACGGTCATTCCCATCTCCGTCTTGATATCTCGCAGGTATGCGCCGGGATGCGGCGGCGGAAACGCCAACCCTATGTCGTGATCAGCCATGATAGTCCTCCAAATCCACATCATACGGGCCGCCGTCGCTCCATCTGAAGGTAATCCGCTGGTTCTTCGTGACCCGTACAGAGAACGTTCCCGCCCTATTCCCCTTCAACTCATGCAGGCGCCACCCCGGAAGATTCAACTCGTGCGGTGAAACCGCGATGTCCAAAGCGTTGAGGATCATTTTTACTTTCTTCAGCCAGTTCGCATTGATCCCGCTTTCGTCACCGTCAAACGCGAGCCGTCGTAGAGCTTTGCTCTTAATCCGGTTCCTCACCAGCATATCGAAGCATACCACGCCGGGAAATGGTAAGTCTAGCGACTCGAGTCACGAGTCACGCGCTGCCAACGCCGCGACGATGGCGTCGCCCATGGCGCCGGTCGAGACCGTGCGGCCGCCCTCGGCCGGGCCCAGATCGGCGGTGCGGATGCCCTGGGCCAGCACGTCCTCGACCGCCCCCTCGACCATCTCCGCCTCGGCCTCGAGATCGAACGAGTAACGCAGCGCCATGGCGAAGCTGAGGATGCTGGCGATCGGGTTGGCCAGCGCCTTGCCGGCGATGTCGGGGGCCGAGCCGTGCACCGGCTCGTAGAGCGCCCTGGGCCGACCGTTCGCCATCGGCGCGCCGAGCGAGGCCGAGGGCAGCATGCCGAGGCTCCCGGTCAGCATCGCGGCGCAGTCCGAAAGGATATCGCCGAACAGGTTGTCGGTGACGATGACGTCGAACTGCTTCGGCGCGCGCACCAGCTGCATGGCGCCGTTGTCGGCGTACATGTGGGACAGCTCGACATCCGGGTATTCGTTGTCGTGTACCCAGGTCACTTCCTCGCGCCACAGGATGCCGGCCTCCATCACGTTGGCCTTCTCCATCGAGCAGACCCGGTTCGAGCGCTTGCCCGCCAGCTCGAAAGCCGAGCGCGCCACGCGGCGGATCTCATGGGTGGTGTAGCGGTGGGTGTTGACGCCGACCCTGGTGCCGTCGTTGAGCTCGGTGATGCCGCGCGGCTCGCCGAAATACATCCCCGAGGTCAGCTCGCGCACGATCATCAGGTCGAGCCCGGCCACCACCTCGCGCTTCAGCGAGGAGGCGTCGGCCAGCGCGTCGAAGCACCTCGCCGGGCGCAGGTTGGCGTAGAGGTCCAGCTCCTTGCGCAGCCGCAACAGCCCGCGCTCGGGCTTCACCGAGAAGTCGAGATCGTCGTAGGCCGGCCCGCCGCAGGCGCCGAGCAGCACCGCGTCGGCGGCCTGCGCCCGGGCCATCGTGGCGTCGGACAGCGGCACGCCGTGGACGTCGTAGGCCGCACCCCCGACCAGGTCCTCCTCGACCGCGAAATCGAGGCCCCGGAAGGCGGCGAACCAGTCGATGACCTTGCGGACCTCGGCCATCACCTCCGGGCCGATACCGTCGCCGGGCAGGATCAGGAGTTTCATCGTGGTCATTTTGGGGGGGTCCTCCGTTCAAGGTTTGCGCGCCTTTTGCGCGATTGCGGGGGGGAGATCAAGCGGGGGGTGGCGCTCTGACCAACCCGGACGCTCACGCGCCGCGGTCTGAACATCACAGCGGCCCGGCCCGGGCATTTGGCGTTGTGGGTCCACCTCGCGCCGTTTTGTGCGGCACCAGATCCGCAGCGATCAACGATTCCAATCCAACTCCATAATTCGCGGATCTCGCGCAAAGACCTCGCGATCGAAATAGAGCAGGGTTCGGGGCGATTCGCCGACACAGCCCACTCCTGATGACTGCAAGTGAAGGCGCCATGTTCGCTGCTGAATGGGGTTGCGGTCGCGAAATGCAGCGCAGGTAAGGAGAGACACATTGCATCGTTCTTCAGGGTCACGTGCGGAGAGTGAGCGGATCGCTTCGCTTCCCATTGCTCTCGCCTCATCGGCGACCGCGTGTGCCGGGGTGTAGTTGGTTGGGTGCCGCCATTCATCACGTCGGGCATCATACGGCGGCTTTGTCAGGTCCAGGCAGGTTGCGGTCTCGATCCGTACTGAAAATGCAGTCATCTCCAATGGATTCGCTGGCCAAGGCGTTCTCGGGCTTTCGATAAAGAACAACAGGCGCCAGAAAGCCATCTCGGCCACTGCCGTCTCAATATGCTCGGCAGCGTAAAAGACGGCGGGGGTTCGGCCTTCGCGGCGAAAGCGGGAATCTGTGCGGGCGTCGTATCGAAATGGTGTAAACAGCAGCCAGTGAAGATGGCTGCATTCATCCGGAACCGGAGGTTTGGTCGCGTCAAGAATCTCTTCGAGCGTTTCTTGCTCACGCGGGTTATCGACAAGCTTCATTGTCGAGACGCGATGCTGCGCCTCCACCAAGCGCCAAATCTCACCGCCATAGGGGCTGGGGTTAGACAAGAGCCCGCCGCGCATCGAGGTAGGAAACCACATCAACCAGACCGGTGATGCTTTGGATTGCGTCAATCGGCTTCTGGCCAAACGCGGTATTCTCGTTCCGAAGCCAGCGGGCGGAGACGGTATCGTCACCGCCCACAATCGCGTCCACCGACCTGAACAGCCGAATGAACAGCTTCGCGAGTTCGAGCTTCTTGGCATCATTCGGAAGCGCATCGCCGTGACGGTCGATTTTGGAAATGACGGCCTCGGACACGCCCAAAACGCGCGCTAGTTCAACATTTCGCATCTCCAGGCGCCGCGCAGCGCGAATTGCTGCCTTTGCGAGGAGCACACGAGGATCGTCAGCGGTCAAGGCGCCTACTGCATAAGGCATTTTTTCTGCTCCTGCCTTTCTAAGAGATATATATAGCATTCTTTCTTTCACAAAAAAGAAAACAAACGTAAATTCATTGCAAGAAAAGCCTGATCCGCCGGGCGGGCGGGTTGCCGACGCACTGGGATTCGACCGAAGCAGGCCAAACCTGGCGATGACGGCAGTGTTCGAGCGGATAGGTCCCGATCAGCGAAAGCTGGTATCGGCTCCCACCCTACAGCGCCTCCTCCAGCCGGTCGGTGGCGGGCGGCGGGGTGCGGCCGAGCGCGGAAATCTCGGCCCGGAACTCCGGGGTCATGTCGATGGCGAGGGCATCCAGCGAGGGCCGGAGCTGGGCCAGGTCGCGGGCGCCGATGATCGGGGCGGTGACGTCCGGGTTCGCCGCCACCCAGGCCACCGCCAGGCTGACCGGGTGGTGGCCGCGCGCCGCCGCCAGGGCCGAGAACCTGCCGGCGGTCTCGAACACCCAGTCCTCGCCGTAGCGCGCGGCATATTCCTTGTTGGTCATCAGCCGCCCGCCTTCGGGGCGCTTGTCGGGGCCGTATTTGCCCGACAGCAGGCCGCCGCCGACCGGGCTGTAGGTGATCACGCCCAGGCCCTCGGCCCGGGCCAGCGGCAGGATCTCAGCCTCGACCTGGCGCTTGACCAGGCTGTACATCGGCTGGATCACGTCGAAGCGCGACCAGCCCCGGCGCTCGGAGATGCCGAGCCCCCTGGCGACCTGCCAGGCGGTGTAGTTCGAGGCGCCCAGATGCAGCACCTTGCCGGCCCGGACCAGGTCCTCCAGCGCGCGCAGCGTCTCCTCCAGCGGCACGGTCCGGTCCCAGCGATGCATGAACAGCACCTCGACCCGGTCGGTGCCGAGGCGCTTCAGGCTGGCCTCGACGGCGCGCCGGATGTGGCGCCGGTTGGCGCCGCCGGCGTTGAGGTCGGGGCCCATCGGGTTGAAGAGTTTGGTGGTGATGATCAGGTCGTCGCGCTCATGCGCCATCAGCCGGCCCAGGATCTCCTCGGCCTTGCCTTTGGAATAGGCATCGGCGCAGTCGAAGAAGTTGATGCCGCGCTCGCGGCAGGCGGCGTACATGGCGGCCGCACCCGCCTCGTCGGCGTCGCCCCCGAACGACATGGTGCCGAAGCAGAGCTGCGAGACCTTGAGCCCGGTGCGGCCCAGGAGCCTGGTGTCCATGATATTCCCTCCGGCAGGATGCGGCCCGAGACTAGAGCAAGTTCCGCCCCGATGAAATCGGGCCGGCTGCCTATTCCTTTGTTTGACACAATTTCCGAGTCGTCGAACGAACCCGTTTGGCTCGAAATTGCTCTATCGCAAGCGCCCCGCCGCCGCCATGCTCGCCGACTCCACAGAGTGGAAAGGTGGCTGCGCCGCGCCGATCGGTTTGCTAGAAGGCGGGTGTTACGAAACGGGGAATCCCAATGACTGCAATCATCGTCGTGATCCTGCGCCTGGTCGGCCTGGTCTGGGCGATCGGCGCGGTGTTCATCATCAAGAACGCCCGCGCCTCGGGCGGATCGGATGCGGCGCGCTGGGTGTTCGTCGGCGGTGTGCTGACCTTTGTCGCCGGGATCATGCTGGCGGCGGGCAGCCGCTGGGCGGCGATCCCGGCGGTGCTGGTGGCGATCCAGCAGGGCGTGTTCCACTGGCGCCAGACCCGGGCGCT
>JACZTQ010000178.1 GCA_022573605.1 Pseudomonadota bacterium
GTGTGGGCGGCCCAGCCCAGCAGCGCGCCCCAGTTGAAGGCGATGCCAAGGAACACCTGCGGCCACCAGGTGAAGCGCTTGGCGAACGGGTAGACGCAGACCGGCGCCAGCGAGATCAGGCCGAGCCAGATCGCCGCGCTGTTCAGCGTCAGCAGGATCATCAGGCCCACCAGCGACAGCGCCACCATGAACGCCGCCGCCTGCGCCGGCGTCACCGCCCCCGAGGGGATCGGCCGCGAGCGGGTCCGCGCCACGCGCGCGTCGATGTCGCGGTCGGTGATGTCGTTCCAGGTGCAGCCGGCGCCGCGCATCACCAGGGCGCCGATGGCGCAGGCCGGGAACAGCCACAGGTCGGCCCAGCGCCAGCCGGTGTCGATGACGCCGAGCGTGATGCCCCACCAGCAGGGGATCAGGAGCAGCCAGGTGCCGATCGGCCGGTCGGCCCGGGCGAGGCGCAGATAGGGCCGCGACCAGGGCGGGGCGAAGCGGTCGACCCAGTTCCTGGGCACGGCGTCCCCGACCCTTCCATCGGCGGGCAAGGCGTTGTTATCTGGAGCCTGATTCATGGGGGCAGCTTATGGCACAGGCCACGGCGAAATTCAGGCTTAACATCGCGGCCGATCTCGGATTGCGGATACTCCGCGCCGGTACCGCGGCGGTGGCGGCGCTTTCGCCGTGGCGGGCGATGCCGGGGGGCCGGGCGTGAGCTTCATGCGGCCCGAAGCGGCGGGCGCGATCCGGCGCTGGGCCGAGCCGGTGGTGGCCGCCGGGCTGGTGCTGCTGACCGGCGGCTTCGGCATCCGCTGGACCGGCGCGCTCGGCTGGATTGCGCTGGTCGCGGCAGCGCTGGCGCTGTTCTGGCTGCGCGCGGCCCTGCTCGGGGCGCTGGCCGCGCGCCCGGTGACCGGGTCCGGCCTGGTGGTGCTGCGCGAAGGCGAGATCGGCTACATGGGCCCGCAGCGCGGCGGGTTCGTGGACCTCGACGCGCTGGTCCGGGTGGAGATCTACCTTCTCGCCCCGGGCCACGATCCGGTCTGGCGGCTGGTCGGCCCGGAGGGCGCGTCGCTCACCATCCCGGCCACCGCCGAAGGCGCCGGCCACCTGCCCGAGGCCTTGACCGCCCTGCCCGGTTTCAGCGACCTGGCGGCGGTGGGCGCGCTCTCGCGCGACCGCCCCGGCCGCCACGTGATCTGGGAACGCCCCGGGCTGCCCAGACTTACCCCGCGCCGCCTCAACTGAGCCGCACCCCGGCGATCCAGCGGATCAGCACGAACAGCACCAGGGCGAGGGCCGCCGCCACCACGACCTGCACCGGAACGATCCTGCCCCCGGCGAGCAGTCCGAGACCTGCGGCGGCAAGCGCCCCGGCCCCGGCCCCGGCGGCGAGCCAGTGCACAACCCCGCGCCGCTCCAGCGACCACAACAGCGCCACCCCGGCCAGTCCGAAGGTCAGGGTGAAGGCGGGCAGGTAGACGAAGAACGCCACCGCCGCTTCCAGGGTCGCCACGACGGCGTTCTCGCGAGTCGATGCGGTCGCGCCGGCGATCAGAAAGGCGAACAGGGTCAGCACCGTGGCCAGCGCGACCGGGGCCATGACCATCGCCACGGCCAGGCGCAAATACGGGTGGCCGACCGTGTCGGGCCACGGCGATCGGGTGAACAGCGTCATGGACCCGTGCATAGCCCGGCCGAAATGGCGCAGGCAATCGGAATGCGTCAGAGCCTGTTTCAAAAGCCGCGAATGCGCCTTTTGGGCGCGCGTCGTCTCCCACCCCACCGCCGCGACGGCGGACAATCATGTCCGCCCTAGCGGGCGGCGCCGGAAATCCGCGACAGCGGATTTCGTTACGTTCGAAAGCACAACCGGCACAAGCACCACCCGCATCGATCACAACCGTGTTCCGGCGCTTGTTGCCGCCGCCCCCGCCCGGCGCTAGTGTCGCCGCGAATTCGCAGGAGACCCGGCCATGAACAGCCAAGCCCCCGTCACCTCCGCCGCCAAGGGCTCGAACTTCGTCTGGGACGACCCGTTCCTGCTCGACGACCAGCTCTCGGAAGAGGAGCGCATGATCCGCGACAGCGCGCGGGCCTACGCTCAGGACAAACTCCAGCCCCGGGTTATCGAGGCTTTCGCCGAGGAGAAGAGCGACCCGGCGATCTTCCGCGAGATGGGCGCGCTGGGGCTGCTCGGCGTCACCATCCCGGAGCAATACGGCGGCATCGGCGCGAGCTATGTGTGCTACGGCCTGATCGCCCGCGAGGTCGAGCGCGTCGATAGCGGCTACCGCTCGATGATGTCGGTGCAGTCCTCGCTGGTGATGCACCCGATCCACGCCTATGGCTCGGAGGAGCAGCGTCAAAAATACCTGCCGAAGCTGGCCAGCGGCGAGTGGATCGGCTGTTTCGGCCTGACCGAGCCCGGCGCCGGCTCCGACCCCGGGGCGATGGCGACCCGGGCCGAGAAGACCACCAATGGTTACCGCCTGACCGGCACCAAGACCTGGATCTCCAACTCCCCGATTGCCGATGTCTTCGTGATCTGGGCCAAGTCGGATGCCCATGACGGAAAGATCCGCGGCTTCGTGCTGGAGAAGGGCAGCCCTGGGCTGACCACGCCGAAGATCGGCAACAAGCTCAGCCTGCGGACCTCGATCACCGGCGACATCGTGATGGACGGCGTCGAGACCGGCGAGGATGCGCTCTTGCCCGATGCCGAGGGCCTGAAGGGTCCCTTCGGCTGCCTCAACCGGGCCCGCTTCGGCATCTCCTGGGGGGCGATGGGGGCGGCCGAATTCTGCTGGCACGCGGCGCGCCAATACGGCCTCGACCGGCGGCAGTTCGGGCGGCCGCTGGCCCAGACCCAGCTCTATCAGAAGAAGCTCGCCGACATGCAGACCGAGATTGCGCTCGGGCTCCAGGGGGCCTTGCGGGTCGGCCGCCTGATGGACCAGGGACGCATCGCCCCGGAGATGATCTCGCTGATCAAGCGCAACAACTGCGGCAAGGCGCTGGAGGTGGCGCGTCATGCCCGCGACATGCACGGCGCCAACGGCATCTCGGGCGAGTTCCAGGTGATGCGCCACATGCTCAACCTGGAAACGGTCAACACCTACGAGGGCACCCACGACGTCCACGCCCTGATCCTGGGCCGCGCCCAGACCGGGTTGCAGGCGTTCTTCTGAGGGTGGAGCGGCGGGTCTCTCCCGGCTTCCCCTGCGATGCCAGGGAACTCCCGGCCCCTCGCCGTCATCCCCGCGCAGGCGGGGATCTCATGGCATTGTCGAGAGATTCCCGCCTGCGCGGGAATGACGCCGGGCGTGATAGCAGGTCGCGCCGGCCCCAATCAACGTCATGCCCGGACCCCGGATCGCGTCCGGGGCAGGCATTGATCCGGACATCGAGTAGGGTGCGTGCTTGCACGCACCACCGGGATGTTCCGCCGGCAATGGTGCGTGCAAGCACGCACCCTGCAATTTGCCGGATGTGCCCCGCGATGTCTTTTGCGCCTGTTCCAAAAGCCGCTGCGCGTCTTTTGGGCGCGCTCCACCAGCCCACCCGTTCGGCCGCTCTCTCGAACCGATGGCGTTCGCGGCCTCACCCCACGCCCAACCACCGATGGTACCGGGGCATGATCGGTGGTTGGGCGGGGAGGTGGGGTGGGCTGGTGGAGCCGAAAATCCGCGCCAGCGGATTTTGTCACGGGCAAAAAGCTGGCCGGCAAGCGCGCCCCGGCGCCTCTGCATGACCCGCCCTTCCGACCCCGCCCTCGGCATCCGCTTCGTGCTGATCGCGATGGTGGCGTTCGCGGTGCAGGACGCCACCTCGAAATACCTCGCCGCTTCCTACCCGCCGCAGTTCTTCATCATGATCCGCTACTGGCTGTTCGCGGTCTTCGTGGCGCTGCTGGCGGCGCGCCGCTCGGGCGGTCTCCGGGCGGCCTGCCGCACAAAGATGCCCGCGCTCCAGGTCTTCCGCGGCGTGCTGCTGGCGGTGCAGATCGTCATCATCGTGATCAGTTTCGACCACCTCGGCCTGGCCGAGACCCAGGCGATCTTCTCGCTGCACCCGCTGCTGGCCACCCTGCTGGCGATCCCGCTGCTGGGCGAGCGGGTCGGCCGGCACCGGCTGGGCGCGGTGGCGGTCGGTCTTGCCGGGGTTCTGGTGATCCTGCGGCCGGGGCCGGGCCTGTTCAGTTCCGGCGCGCTGATCGCGCTCGCCGCGGCGGTGATGATGTCGCTCTACACCGTGACCACGCGCCTGGTCGGCCGGGCCGACGGTTCGTCCGCCCCGGCCTTCTTCTATCTCGGCGTCGCCGGGGCGGCGGCGCTGAGCCTGATCGGGCCGTTCTACTGGACCCCGATGCTTCTCGCCGACATCGGCTGGCTGCTGCTGCACTCGGCCGTTGCGATGGCCGGGCACTACTGCCTGATCCGGGCGCTGGAGGTCACCGAGGCGGTCCGCATCCAGCCCTTCACCTACTTGCAGATGATCTTCGCCGTACCCATCGGCGCCTTCGTCTTCGGCGAGGCGGTCGATGCCTGGGTGATTCTCGGCATGACCCTGACCGTGGGTGCCGGGCTCTACGCCATCGGGCGCGAGTACCGGCTGATGCGCCAGGCCCGGTAGGGCGGACAAAAGCCACCAGGCGTTGTCCGCCGTTGTATTTTGCCCGTGACGAAATCCGTTTCACGGATTTCCGGCTCCACCAGCCCACCCCGCCTCCCCACGAGTCTTTTGCGCCTGATCCAAAAGCCGCTTTGCGTCTTTTGGGCGCGCTCCGCCCCCCACCCCACCTCCCCGCCCAACCACCGATGTTACCGCGGTGGATGATCGGTGGTTGGGCGGGGAGGTGGGGTGGGGGGCGGAGCCGGAAATCCGCAAAGCGGATTTCGTCACGGGCATAAAACTCCAACCGGCGCCGTCAGGGCAACAATCCAACCGCTCAACCCAGCAGGGTCTCCGCCGCCCGCAGGTGGCCATGGGCGAAGCCCCGGCAGTTCAGGATCGGCGCATCGGCCAGCGCGGCGAAGGCCGGATCTTCACGCTCCAGCGCCCCGTGGCGGGCCAGCAGGGCGGCGATCGCGGCCTCGCTGCCACGGGCGTTGCCGTCGTCGATCTTCAGCGCGATGCCGAGACCGCGCCCCGGCAGGATGGCGATGTAGACGCCCTCGGCGCCGGTCTTGACCACCGCCCTTCCGGCGCAGGCGCGGATCAGGTCGGTGGTGGCGCGGCCCTCGCCGCCGACCAGAACCGGATGCGTCGCCATCGCCTCGACCAGACGCCGCGCCGCGCCTGCCCGAGCGCCGGTGAAACTGACCCCGGCGGTTGCGAACCGCGCCATCGCGGTCGCCAGTCCCTTTAGCGAAACCGCGAAGTTGGGCGCCGAACAGCCGTCGATCGCATGGCCCGAGACTGCCTCGCCGGTGACCTCCTCGACCGTCATCCGCACCGTCTGTTGCAGGGGGTGGTCCAGTTCCAGATATTCCGGTCCACCGCGCAGGTGCCGGTTCATGGTCAGAAAACCGCAATGTTTGCCCGAACAGTTGTTGTGGAACTGGCCGGGAGCGGTCCCGGCCGCATATAGCGCATGCGCCGCTTCCGGGTCACCGGGCGTATGGGCGCCGCAGCGCAGGTCAGTTTCGGCCAGCCCGATCCCGGCCAGCCAGCTTGCCGCCAGCCGGGTATGCACTGCCGCCCCTTTATGCGAAGCGCAGGCCAGCGCCAGATGCTTGCTGCTCAATCCAGCCGCGTCGGCCGCACCGCTCTCGACCAGCGGCAGCGCCTGGATCATCTTGTACGACGAGCGCGGCAGGATCACCCGGGCCGGATCGCCCCAGGCCTCGACCACCTCGCCGGCCGCCGTCGCGACCACCGCGGTGCCGCGATGCACGCATTCCAGAATCTCGCCCCGCCAGACTTCGGCAAGGACCGGGTTGGCCGGTTCACTCATTCTTTTGCTCCGATCGGGCGCCGGGCTGCGCCCACTACTGCGCCTTTGACGCGCGATGCAGGGAAGAAGCAGCATTTCGCCGCGCCTTGGGGTGGAATTGTACCTGCCAGATACAGTATGCTGCGAGCCGGTACAGGACAAACACCGATACGAAACACTTCCGGACGGACATGCAAGATCCGCAGGACACCCGAAATGAGGCGAGCATGAAAAATTTCTTGAAGTTGGGGACGATTGCGTTGCTGGTCGGGGTTCTGACCGGGGTGGTCGGTCCGGGTACTGCCGCGGCGCAGACCCAGCAGCGCGTCAAGGCGATCAAGGACTGGTCGATCTTCCAGGCCGGCGCCGAGGGCCAGAAGGTGTGCTGGATCGTGTCGCAGCCGACCAGGACCGCGGCCTTCCGCAATGGCAGATCGGTGCAGGTGAACCGGGGCGACATCTTCCTGATGATCTCGATCCGCCCGGCCGACGGCGTCACCAACGAGGTTTCCTTCCTCAGCGGCTATCCGTTCAAGAAGGGCTCGGAGGTCAAGGCGTCGGTGGGGGCGAAGAAGTTCACCCTGTTCACCGAGGGCGAGAACGCCTGGGCGCCCTCGGGCGCCGACGACGCGGCGCTGGTCGATGCCTTCCGCCGCGGCGCGAGAGCCAAGGTCGAGGGCGTCTCGAAGCGCGGCACCAAGACCGTCGACACCTTCTCGCTGTCGGGCTTCACCGCGGCGCTGGAGGCGGCGACCGGGCTCTGCAAGTCGTAACGCTGGCCAGACGGCGGCGTATGTGCTAGGGGCTGCGGCCTTCCCAGCGAGGGGAAGGCCGCGTATCCTTGCCAGCCACATGACCCGAACCGAAGGCCGATGACCGAGACCCTGCACCAGCACCCCGCCAACC
>JACZTQ010000179.1 GCA_022573605.1 Pseudomonadota bacterium
TCGGGTAGTTGATCGGCTGGATGTAGATATCAAAGCGGCTCATCAGCAGGTCGGTGGCGCGCTTGCAGGTGACCGGGTCGCCGACCAGCAGCGGCACGATATGGGTCTCGGACGCCATCACCGGCAGCCCGGCCTCGGCGAGGCGCCGCTTGACCCGGCCCGCGCGCTCCTGGTGGCGCTCGCGCAGAGCCTGATCCTGCTTGAGATGGCGCACCGAGGCCAGCGCCGCCGCCGCGATGGCGGGGGGCAGGGCGGTGGTGAAGATGAAGCCGGAGGCGGCGGTGCGGACCCAGTCGACGATCTCGCGCGACGCCGCGATATAGCCGCCGACGACGCCGAAAGCCTTGGCCAGCGTGCCGTTGATGACATCGATCCGGTGCATCAGCCCGCGGGCCTCGGCGATGCCGCCGCCGCGTGGGCCGTAGAGGCCGACCGCGTGCACTTCGTCGAGATAGGTCAGGGCGCCGTGGCGCTCGGCCAGATCGCAGATCCCGGCGATCGGCGCGATGTCGCCGTCCATCGAGTAGACCGACTCGAAGACGATCAGCTTCGGCCGCTCCGGGGCGTCGGCGGCCAGCAGGCTCTCGAGATGCGCCAGGTCGTTGTGCCGGAACAGCCTTTTGTCGGACCTGCCGCCGCGGATGCCGGCGATCATCGAGGCGTGGTTCCATTCGTCCGAATAGACCATGCAGCCCGGCAGGCTGGAGATCAGCACCGAGAGCGCCGCCTCGTTGGCGACGTAGCCGGAGGTGAACACAAGGGCGGCCGGCTTGGCGTGCAGATCGGCCAGTTCACGCTCCAATTCGACGATCGGATGGCTGGTCCCGGCGATGTTGCGGGTGCCGCCGGCGCCGGCGCCGTAGCTGGCCACGGCGTCGGTCATCGCCTGCATCACCGCCGGGTGCTGGCCCATGCCCAGATAGTCGTTCGAGCACCAGATCGTGACCGGCCGGCGGCCCTCGGCCTCGAAGCAATCGGCATTGGGGAAGGCGCCCGCCTTGCGGGCCAGC
Source organism: Pseudomonadota bacterium (assembly GCA_022573605.1). Classification (GTDB taxonomy): domain Bacteria; phylum Pseudomonadota; class Alphaproteobacteria; order Rhodobacterales; family Rhodobacteraceae; genus Thermohalobaculum. The sequence goes on from JACZTQ010000179.1 coordinate 1,011, forward strand.
TCGGCGAAGACCCGGTAGCGTCCCTCGGCCCTGACCGCGCGCAGCTTGCCGTCGAAGACCTGCGCGTAATCGTCCGCGCGCCAGGCCGGGTTCGGCCGCGCGCCGGTGTTCTCCATCGCCTTCGCCATTCCTGACATCGCCCCTGCTCCCGGTGATTATGGTGGAGCGCGGCTGGCCGCGCCCCACCGTCCCTCGTTATTGCGCCGCGGCGACCCCGCGCGCCCCCGATATATGACCTGACCGAAGCAGGGAGGGTAGGCTTCGCGCCAGGTACATTGGCTTTGTCCAGCCATTTTGCAGGCTCTTCGACAACCCCTTTGTTAAACTATTTTTCGCTAAAGGGACTTGATCAGGATCAATTTTGCCTGCGTCACCATCGCCCGGGTCCCAGCGTCTTGTGGCCCCCCTGGATGCCCGATTTCAGTCCCGCCCGGCCGGAGTGGCAGAGACCGCAGTTCTCCAGGCCCCAGGCGATCTCGTTGTCGTGGCACATGCCGCAGAACTTGCCCTGGTAGATATCGCCCATCGTTATCCGGTTGGCGCCGGCCCGCATGATGAAGCCAAGCTCGTGATGGCAGACCTTGCAGCGGAAGCGGATGCGGTGGAACCAGTGCGGATAGATCACCGGACGCACGCCGGCGGCCTCGGAATTGCGGTTCAGGACCACGTCGGCATATTCACTGCGCGCCTCGCCGAGCCAGACCAGTCCGGCGAGACCGATGGCGCAGGTCAGGACTGTCGCGGGACGCATCGATTCACCCTCCGGGTCTATTTGTCGCGGCTGTGGCAGCGCCGGCATTCGGTCAGCGGAAACGAGACCGCGCCGTGGCATTGCCCGCAATAATCGCCATTCAGCACATCCAGCATGCCGAAGTCGTTGGCGCCGCGCCTGGCGATGAAGATCGCCGGGTGGCAGTTGGCGCAGTCGAGCCACTCGGTATGCTGGCGGTGGGGGAACACCACATAGGGCTGGCCCGCCGTCTCGGTGAACACGATGTCGAGATCCAGGACCCGTATTTCGGTCCCGGGGAGGATGTTCGTGCGCGGCTCGATCGCGCCCGTGCGCAGCGCCGCCGCCCAATCGACCTGGTTCCCGTCCGGCCCGCCCTTGGGCAGGGCGCCCAGCGCCTCCGCGGGCTGCTGGAGAAATTGCAGCATGTCGTTTTGGGGATCGTGCAGCCCGTCGGCGGCAAGCCTGCGCCATTCCCGGCCATCGGCCGACCGGATTTTCCCCGCGTCCCGGACCGGGTTGGCTGGCCCGGCAATCTCGGGAGTCACCGGGGGCTTGCTGGCGCAGGTGCCCAGGGCGAGCGTCGCCACCAGCAAGAGCGCCATCCGCGGGGCTCCGCCGAGGCGCGTCATTTCGACCCTGCGAAGCGGGCGCGTGGCGCCGCGGTTTCGTGCACTGGCATTCGGGGCATCCGAGGGCATCCGGTTTATCTTGTTCCGGCCCAAGTCTACACCGGCCCGGCCGGGCAAAAAAGAAGCGCAGACGCCGCAGCGCCCGCGCGAGTTTGCCAATGCACGTGGCCCGCGAAGCCAACAGGAACGGCGCGCGACCAGCACACCCCGAGATCTACCCCGGATGGATTGCCAACACCTTACAATCGTTCTGACAGATGCGTGACCGATACCGGCGTCCCCTGATCCGAACCGGCCCATCCGCCGGGACCGCCGGGCACCCAGGGTTCGCCCCGTCCCCGCCGCCGCGAAGCCCGTTGGCGACACGGCCCTCTCCCCTAAGCCCCAAACGGAGAGGGGGACGCGCCGCGCCCACCGTTTGCGCCCCCCTCTCCCTGGGGGAGAGGGGCCGGGGGAGAGGGCCGTGACGTTGCCGCCGGGCGCGGCCTCGGGAACCGGGCATGACGTGGTTCGGGACAGTTTCGCTCAGTTCCGCGGACGCGACGCCAGCCAGTCCCCCGTCCGGCGCACCGCCTCGGCGATCTCCTCGTCGGTCATCTTCTCGGCCAGCACGTCGCGGGCGCGGACCGCCAGCGAGCCCCAGTAGCGGATCGCGATCTCGTACCACTTGTAGGCTTCCACCAGGTCGGGCTCGACCCCGTAGCCGTAACCGTAGCCGTCGGCGACAAAGAGCTGGGCGCCGACATCGCCCTGCTCGGCGGCGCGTTCATACCAGGCCATCATCCTGGTGAAATCCTGCTCGACCCCGTCTCCGGCCCGGTACATCCGGGCCAGTTCGGCCTGGGCCGGCAGGTGGCCCGATTGCGCCGCCGCCTCGATCATCGACAGCGCCGCGCTCGCCTCCGGCGGCTCGACCATCAGGTTGAGATACATCACCCCCAGCAGGTATTGCGCCTCGGGGACGCCGACCTCGGCCAGGGCCAGCAACTCGACCGCGGCCTCGTCGTAGCGGCCGCGCTCGAACAGGTCGATGCCGCGCCCGATATCGGCCCGAGCATTGCCCGCCGGGGTCAGGAGCGTTGCCAGCAACAGCAGAAATGCGAGACGTTTCATCAGTTTCCTCCCGTGTGATCGCCGGATTGCGGCCCCAGCCCGGATGGAAACCAGGTCACCCCGCCGAAGCCGCCGACCCAGGCGGTCTCGCCGCTGGTGGCGATGGCGAATATGCTCTGGACGCTGAGGCCGCTCTCGGGGCCGTAGAGCGTGAACGCGCCGCCGTCGCGGATCGCCAGCCCCTGGTTGGTGCCGATCCAGAGCCGCCCGGCGGCGTCGGTGTGGAGCGCGAAGACATGGTTGCTCGGCAGGCCGTCGGCGACGGTGAAGGTGGTCCAGGTCTCGCCGTCGAACCGGCTCAACCCGGCGCCCCAGGTTCCGGCCCAGACATCGCCGTTCGGCGCCACCGACATGGCGACGATGTAGTTCGGGTTGTAGGCGACCTCGACGTCGCCCAGGCCCTGCTCCTGCTTCTGGCGGGCGTGGTGGCTGGAGGCCTTGCCCGGGTCGCTGGTCAGGGTGATGTCCGCCTCGACCAGCTCCAGCGGCGCGCCCAGCCCGTCGGCGTGGGTCCAGTGGCTCCAGGTCTCGTCCTGGAAGCGGGCCAGCCCGCCCTCGGTGGCCAGCCAGATCTCGCCGTTCTTGCCGGCGGCCAACCCGTAGACCCAGTCGTTCGGCAGGCCGCCGCCGGTGTTCTCGACGGTGTAGAGATCCCATTTGGAAATGTCGTCGATGGCGCCGCCGCGGATCCGGTTGGCGCCGGACCAGGTGGCGATCCAGATGTCGCCGCTGGCGGTCTCCAGCGCGTCGTAGACGAAGGCGTCGCCCAGGCCGTCGGGGATGTTGTAGTTTTGCCAGGTTCCGGCCTCGGCATCGAACACCGACAGCCCGCCGCCATAGGTGCCGACCCAGATCTTGCCGCCGGACTTCGAGAGGTGGAAGACGCCGTTCGACAGCAGCCCCGACTTGTTGTCGTAGGTCAGGTAGGAGCCGCGGCGGGTATCGTAGCGGATCGCGCCGCCCGAACTGCCGATCCAGACCTCATTGCCGTCGATCAGGATCGACTTGACATTGCGCTGGCCGATCTCGAACGGAATCGCCCGCCTGAGATTGCCGATAGCGGCGTCTCCACCCGAGGTCACATCGTGCCCCGCCGCCGGCGGCACGGCATGGCCTTGCGGCAGGGTACCGGTGCTCTGCGCCCCCGCCGCGCCGGGCAGGGCGAGGCCGAGAGCGGCGGTGGCCAGAAGGCCTCTGAAGAATGGTTGCATCGTCGTCTCCATCAGTTCCCGGGCGCCAGGCGGATCACCGCGCCCCGGGTGCCGGCCCAGACCGCGCCGCCGGGCTCGACCGCCAGGCTGTAGATGTGCTGCGAGCCCGGGCCGGTGGGGAAGCGCTTGAAGGTCTCGCCGTCATAGGCGGCGACGCCGTTGTTGGTGCCGAACCAGACCACGCCGTCGGGTCCCTGGGCGATGCTGTAGACGATGTTGCCGGCCAGGCCGTCGCGCTCGGTGAACGAGGTCCAGGCCGCCTCGCCGTCGAACAGGCTGACGCCGCCGCCCCAGGTTCCGAACCAGATGCCGCGGCCGGTGGCGTCGACCATGGCGGCGAAGACATAGTTCGCATTGTAGCTCTGCTGCCCGTCGATATAGACGCTGAGGTCATGGCGCTCGCGGGTGCCGAGACCGTTGTTGCCGCTCGCCGGCAGCCCCATCCGGTTGGGCGCGCCGAGGCCGTCGTCGCTGGTCCAGGAGCGCCACTCGCCGTCCTCGACCATCGACACCCCGCCCTCGGTGCCGAACCAGACCCGGCCCCGCTCGTCGATGTCGAGACCGTAGACCCAGATGTTCACCAACTCGTCGTCATAGCTGATCCACTCGCCGCTCGCCGGGTCGTAGCGATTGGCGCCGTCCCAGGTGCCGATCCAGACCCGCCCCCGGTCGTCGAAATCGAACGAATAGACCCAGTAGTCGGCCAGCCCGTGCATCGGGAAGAAGGTCTGCCAGTCGCCGTCCTTCCAGCGGCTGGCGCCGCCGCCGTTGGTGCCGAACCAGACCGCGCCGCCCGGCGCCACCCCGATGGCGAAGACATACTCGTTGGCCAGCCCCTCCTTGCGGGTGAAGACCTGCCTGGCCTCGAGGGTGTCGAGCCCGATCTCGAGCGCGCCGGCCGAGGTGCCGACCCAGACGCTGCCGCGCGCCCGGTCCAGCGCCAGCGCCCGGACATAGACGTCTCCGCCAACGTCGAAGCGCTCGACCGTCATCGAGTCCGGCATTCCGGCCCCGGCGGCGCAAGGCAGAACGCCCGGCACGGCGCCCAGCAGCAAGGCCAGAACCCAACCCAGACCCTTAACGCTGAAGCGTGCGGATATAGAAGACGACATCGATCATTCCTTCTCGGTCGATTATCTGGTCGAAGCCGGGCATCGCGAGCACACCGAAGCGGATCGCGGCGATCAGTTCCGGGTCGCTCTTCAGCAGGCTCTCGCCACGGCTGAAATCAGGGGTTCCCGGCAGGTTGGGAAACCCGTCGAAGCCATGGCAGCTGGCGCAGTAGCGGTCGTAGAGCACGCCGCCCGAACCGGGTTCGCCGGCTAGGGCGGGACCGGCGGCGGCGATCAGCGCGGCGGCAAGGGCCAGGCGCCGGGTCATGCCACCGGCCCCGGATCGGAACCGGGCGGACAACCGCGCCGCCCCGCCGATTTCGCCCCCCACTCCCTCTGGGAGGGGGGTCGGGGGGGAGGCTTGCAACGCCGCCGCCGGGTGCTCCATGAGTCATCGCAGACCACCGCTGGTATCATTGCAACTCCTCCCGAAGGCGGGCGATGCGCTCGGCGAGCGGGCCGTCACCCCGCGCGAGGCCGCCAAGGGCGGCGACCAGCGCCGGTTCGCTCCAGTCCCGCGCGCCTTCATGGCCCAGTACGATCTCGCCCTTCGGATCGACGATCACGGTCAGGGGGATGACGTTGGCGGCCAGGATTTCCTTGGTCAGCCGGCCCTCGCCGTCCCAGTAGTTCGCAAATTCGATGCCCAGCTCGGCGATGAACTCGCGGGTGAAGGCCCGCTCGCGGTCGATGCTGACCCCGGCGACGGCGAAATGCTCGGGGTCGAGCGTCCGGCTCAGCCGGTCGAGGCTGGGAAGCTCGGCCCGGCACGGCCCGCACCACACGGCCCAGACGTTGAGCACCAGGAACCGGCCGCGATATTCGGCCAGGCTTGCCGGAGCGCCGTCGAGGGTCCGCAACGGGGCATCGAACAGCGGGGCGCCGGTCACGGCGGGCGCATCCGCCGGCGCGGGGGCGGGTCCGGCCGCGCCGGGCGGGGTCGCGTCGCGGAGCGCCTCCCATTCCCACAGGGCCGACATCGCGCGGCGCCGGAACGCATCGTCGCCGGGCG
>JACZTQ010000005.1 GCA_022573605.1 Pseudomonadota bacterium
GCCGCCGGCTCCGAGGCGATCCAAACGGTCTCGCTGGCCTTCGTTTCCGCTGCTACCTCTGGATCGAATATTCGCACCCTCGTGTCAGACGCTTCGACAACCTTGGAGATCTGGGGAGGACCGGCCAGAGTGAGGCTGAACTCCGCCAAACAGACGATCAACGCACACGTGACGGCCGGTCGCCAAAGCAAGAAGAAGCCTCGGCGGATCGAAATGGTCGAGTGCGAAGACGCGTTTCCTCTCATGCTCTCTTCTCCGAGTGCGTCCCAAGCCAGTTTGTCCCAACCTCCGGGAAAGGTTTGACTAGCCACAGGATTTACGTTTCTGCCCCACGCCCTCAAGTCTTGCCCAGACGCCCCAGACTCACAGCCCAGGATGGTTCGGCCGCGCCTAATTGGGGATGTGTTCAACACAGAGCCTGGATCCTCCTAATCGGGGTGGGCGGGGGTGATCCTTTACGAAAATGTTGCAATCACGGTAACTCTCCGTAAATTGGGGTAGTTGTGTGGTTTGGTTGGTCGGTGTCCGCGGCCGGGCCTCCGCAGAAAGCCACCGAGTTTGCGTATTCTTCCTGTTTTTCGTTTTCTGTTCACACGAAAACGGTGGACCCTGCCGATAATATGGAGTAGGCAAGCGTTCGGACTCTGCCCACCATCTTTTCTTGTACCCGTTCACGGTTTCGCGCTGCACTACTAATCTCAATGATTGTTAAGACTTTCACAAAGTTATCACGCCGCAAGGTAAACACTCGCCGAACCCGTGGACTCGGTAGCTACGGTCGCCAGACCGTGGTCAATTGCCCACGAAAACCACGCTAGCCGCGAGCGTGGCTACGGGTTGGGCGAATGCTTACGCCGCAAGAGCGTTAAGTTGTTGCTTGCAAGGGTTTTAGGGTTGAGAGCTGAGAAGTCCGGGAACACTTTTGCCCCTCAACCCTCAACCCTCAACCTTCAACCTTCAACCTTCAACCCTTTTCCTTTAGTTACGGCCATGCCGCGCTACACGAAAGCCGTGAACGGTTGCCTTGCTTCTTTCTTCGCGGCGATCCTTCACGGGACAGCCACAGTTCGCCCGGGGGCCTACTTGAATGCCAGAAAAAGAACGATATTCTCCGAAACGCCGATCGCGGCCGCTCCGACCCAACCGGCCGGCCCGTGCTTGGCCTGGTTGTTTTCCGCTTCTGGTTGCTTGCTTCCTTGCCGCCACAATGAATCCGCGGTCGAGGTCGGCGGCCGATGAGCCGGGCCCTGGGCCGGTCGTCCGAAGTACGCGGATGGACCTCCAACGGCGACTGGACGAGTTGGATCTTCCCCGCTTTCAGGAGCGGGTTTCTCATCTGGGATGGGAGGTCCGCACCAAGCATTTCGTGGTCGTCGGCGCCACCAGGCGTCGGGACGCCGTCCGAACGGCGCAAATCATGGCCACCGCGTGGGAAGACGTGGGCGCCTTGGCCGATCAGTGGACCGATCTCCATCGGCGCGAGACCTTCGGCGTGGGAGCCGTCAGCGTGTGGGTTGTGGATGGCGCCCGTCGTAGTCGGGAGCCGGCGCCCGGCAGAGGAAAAGGCCCCGAACCCGCCGACACGATTTTCGTCGACCTGTCCGACGGCTGGGGCTCGATCGAGGATCGCGTGATCCAACTGCGTGCGAAGACAGTGGACGCCTTCTTTCGCGTCAGCCAGCAGGAGCAGACGTTGCCCCGCTGGGTACGAACCGGCTTGGCGGCCTATATTGCCGGCGAGCAACCGGCGTCGCGGCAAGTCCAGCGGCTCGAACCGCCTCGGCCGGGCGCAGGCTCCCGGGACAGGGCGCAAGCGGCCCTTTGGGTTCGTTATCTGCTAGAGGCGGACGACGCTCGACGGGCGCCTCGTTTTTTCGAGGCCATGGCCGCCGCCGGTGTGGTGGCGCTGATCGAACCCGCCTTCTGGCTCGGCCAGCCGCGCACCTTCGTCGGCACCTATGTCGATTACCTCTCCACCATCGTCGGCTGGGAGCGGTTCCGCGCCGGGCAGTTCGGCATCCGCCATTACTGCACCGTCGGCCTCAACCCCAAGGAGGCCAACAACGAGGAACTGGCCGAGGGGGTGATGGCGTGGCTGCCGCGCTTTGCCTTGAAGGAGGGCGTCGTGGCCATCGGCGAGATCGGCTATGACGAGCAGACCGCGCTGGAGGACAGGTATTTCCGCCTGCAACTGGAGCTGGCCAAGGAGCTGGCGCTGCCGGTGATGATCCACACCCCGCACCGCGACAAGAAGCGCGGCACCACGCGCTCGATGGATGTCTGCGAGGAGATGGGGGTCGATCCCGCGATGGTGGTGATCGACCACAACAACGAGGAGACCGTGGCCGAGACCCTGCAACGGGGCTTCTGGGCCGGGTTCTCGATCTACCCCTCGACCAAGATGGGCAACGCGCGGATGGTCGAGCTGCTCAAGCAGTATGGCGGCGAGCGGATCATCGTCGACAGCGCCTGCGACTGGGGCATCTCGGACTGCCTCGGGGTCCCGAAAACGGCCAAGCTGGCGCTGGACAGCGGGGTGCCGGAGGCGGTGGTGCGCAAGGCCTGTTACGCCAATGCGCTGGCGGTCTACGGCAAGTCCGGCCAGATCAGCGAGGCGGACTGGCTGAACCCGTCGGCGATCGATCAGCGCACCCTCTACGAGGGCAACACCATCCTGCGCGGCGGGCGCGAGCCGCGCATCGAGACCCCGGGCGAGCGCCGCGCCGGGTCGCTGCTGATCGAATGATCCGGCTGCCGGCGTTGCCGGAGCGACTTCAAGCCGGGTGATGGCACCGGCCCGCGACCGGAACCGGCCGGGGATACCTGGCACTGCCCTCGCCGATTTCGCCCCCCACTCCCCCTGGGAGGGGGGCCGGGGGGGAGGCTTGCGGCGGGGACACCGGGCGCGGCGCGGCAGGGGTCATCGGCCAGGCCCGCCGGCCTCGCCCAGTTCCACCCCCTTGGCGAAAGCCCGCAGGTTCAGGTCGAGGAATCTCGGCGGCACGCCGTCGCGGATCACGGTTTCCAGGGTGTCATGCTCGCAAACCTCGCCAAGCCCGGCGAGCACGCCGAGGGCGACGATATTGGTTGCCCGCTCATTGCCGAGCGCCAGCGCGCTTTCGCTCAGGGGCAGGAGGTGGAGGTCGTGGTCGCCCTCGGGAATCTCCCCGGCCCGGCGCGCGTCCGCGATCACCAGCGCCCCCGGCCTCAGCAGCGGCATGGAGACCGCAACCGGAAGCTGGTCGAGCAGCACCAGGACATCCAGCGCCGTGATCAGCGGGTAGTCGATACGCTTGGCAGCGACGACCAGATCGGCGCGGCTCAAGCCGCCGCGCGAGGTCGGCTCGTAGCTCTGCGAGCGCGCGACCTTGCGGCCCTCGCGGATCAGGGCGTCGGCCAGTAGCCTGGCGCTGAGTTGCAGGCCCTGACCGCCGGAGCCGCCGAAGCGGATTTCAAAGTTTTCCAACACGCGCTCCGGGTTCTAGTGCCCCGATTCCGAAGTTCTCCCGATCAAATACCCAGGAGATTCCCGCCTGCGCGGGAATGACGCCGGAATGACGGCCGGGGCGGGGCGCCTCCCTCCCCCCTCGTGGGGGAGGGATGGGGAGGGGGGGGCGGGGCGCAAGCCCGCTCCCTGTCGCCAACCCCTCAAAGGGGCGGGGGGCAGCCGGATTTCCGATCCGGGACACTAGCTCTTCCGGGCGGCCCGGATGCCGGCCGCATGGGCGCGGTAGGCGGCGCCGTATTCGGGGCGGTCGGTCCGGGTCAGTATGCCGGTTTTCAGGTTGGTGGCGCGGAACGGCTCGTCGACGATATTGCCGCCGACGACACCGTACGAGGCCGGGCGCATGGTGCTTTTCTGGGTCATGATCATCTCGGGGGACTCGCCCAGATCGTTCTTGCGGCCGAAGATCTCGGTGCAGTCGGAGAGCACTTCGACAAAGGAAAATCCCTTGTGCGCAATGGCGTCGCGCAGCAGGTTCTTCAGCGCCGGGGTCTGGATCGTCACCTCGCGCCCGACAAACCCGGCGCCGGCGGCGGCGGCAAGGGCGCAGGCGTCGAATACCGGCTCGATGCTGCCGCTCTGCGTCGTCGTGGTGTAGCGCGTCGCCGAGGTCGTCGGCGAGGCTTGGCCGCCGGTCATGCCGTAGACCTCGTTATTCAGCATCATGCAGGTCAGGTTCAGGTTGCGCCGGCAGGCGTGGATCAGGTGATTGCCGCCGATCGCCAGGCAATCGCCGTCGCCGGTGATCACCACGACCTCGAGATCGGGCCGCGCCAGCGCCAGCCCGGTGGCGAAGGCCAGCGGCCGGCCGTGGGTCACATGGAAGGTGTTGGCGTCGATATAGGCGCCGGTGCGCCCCGAGCAGCCGATGCCCGAGACGATGGCCAGATCGTTCTTGTCGATGCCCAGCTCGTGGATCGCCCAGAGCAGCGCGCGCAAGGCGATGCCGTGGCCGCAGCCCGGACAGAGGAAATGCGGGAACAGCTCGAGACGCAGGTAATCGCGGATGTTGAAGCTGTCGGCGCTGATCTCATCCATGGCTCGACAACTCCCGGATTTTCGCCTCGATTTCAGCCGGTTCGATGGGCTCGCCATCGACCCGCGCGATGCTTTCCACCTGCCTGGCCCCGCCGCACAGGCGCTCGATCTCCAGCACCAGTTGGCCGGCGTTCAGCTCCGCCACGATGATCGTTCTCGCCGAGGCGGTGGCGGACTTGAACGCCGATTCGGGAAACGGCCACAGGGTTATGGGCCGGAACAACCCGGCCTTGATGCCTTGCGCGCGGGCCGCGTTCACCGCGCGGCGCGCGGCGCGGGCCGATATGCCGATGGCGCAGACGACGATCTCCGCGTCCTCGCAGCCGGCCGCCTCATAGGATTCGATCAACTCGCGGTGATGGACCAGCTTGCCGGATATCCGCCGGGTGATGCGCTCGACGCATTCGGGCTCCTGGGTCGGGAAGCCCGATTCGAGGTGGGTCAGGCCGGTGGTATGGGTGCGGTAGCCATCGCCGGGGCGCGCCATCGGCGGCACCAGGTCGTCGGTGACGGCGTAGGGCTGGAAGCTCTCCGCCGCCCCTGTCGCCCATTTCCGGTCGGCAACCTCCACCGTGCCGGGCGCCGGTATCTCGACGGTCTCGACCAGATGGCCGATGACCTCGTCGTAGAGCACGATCACCGGCAGCCGCAGGCGTTCGCTGAGCGCGAAGGCGCGGATCGTCTCGCTGAAGATCTCGGGCACCGAGGCCGGGGCCAGAACGATCACCGAATGATCGCCATGGGTACCCCAGCGCGACTGCATGATGTCGCCCTGGGACGGGCGCGTGGGCAGGCCGGTCGAGGGGCCGCCGCGCATGACATTGACGATCACACAGGGGATTTCCGCGCCGGCGCCGTAGCCGATATGTTCCTGCTTGAGCGAAAACCCCGGGCCGCTGGTCGCGGTCATCGCCTTGGCGCCGCCCATCGAGGCCCCCAGCACCGCCCCCAGCGAGGCGATCTCGTCCTCCATCTGGACGAACACGCCCCCGGCCCGGGGCATTTCGACCGACATCGTCTCGGCGATCTCCGACGAGGGCGTGATCGGGTATCCGGCATAGAACCGGCAGCCGGCGGCGACCGCGCCCAGGGCGCAGGCCTGGTTGCCCTGAAGGTCTCTCGCTGTTGACTGACTTGGCATCACCGGCTCGCTGTCTCGGGCAGGGTCTTGATTACGTCGATGGCGAAATCGGGGCACAGCCATTCGCAGATACGGCACCCGGTGCAGCGATCCGGCTCGGTCAGCTCGACGATATTCAGCGCGTTCAGCGACAGGCACCGCTCGGGGCACATCTTGACGCAGATATCGCAGCCCTTGCACCACTCCGGGGTGATCCTGAGCTCGAAGTCCCGCGCTTCGAGCTCGGGCAGGACGGCGGGTTTGCGCAGGGTATGTTCGCGCGCGGATTCGGGGTTTTCACGCGCCGCCGCCGCCCATCGGCGCCCGGCCTCGAAGGCTTTCAGGTTGACCTCGACGGTCCTGGGGGGAACCATCTCGGCGATCGCCTTTTGCCAGATCTCCGGCGCGAAACCGATCACCACCGACAGCGTTCCCAGCAGGACCGTATTGGAAACCCGGTGATTGCCCAACGCGCTCGCCAGCGCGGTGGCGTCGAGCGCGTAGCCATCCGCGACTTGATCGAGCACGACGCCGGGCGGCTCCGCCAGATAGCCCAATTTTGCCCCCCGGGTCCGGTCGAGGCAGGCGAACGGCGGCACGATATGGCGGGTGTCGGCGATGAAGGTTCCGCTGCCCTTCTTCAGGTAGTTCAGCCAGCGCAGCCCCTCGGCCCACTCCAGCGCCAGCAGGATATCGGCCTTGCCCCGCGGGATCGTCGGCGACCACACGGTGGGTCCGAAGCGGACATGGCTGAACACCACGCCGCCGCGCTTGGCCATGCCGTGGACTTCGCTTTGCTTGACGTCGAAGCCCTGCAACTGGCCGATCCGCGCCATCACCCTGGAGACCATGATCACGCCCTGCCCGCCGACCCCGACGATCAGCACATTGGTGGTATCGGGGGTGGCGCCGGGGGTGGTGCCGGGGGCGGTCTCGGCGCTGACTTTCTGAGCCATGTCCATTTGCATCCGGGTTCTGCCTGCCTTGCGCCAGCCGTCAGTTCGAGATCGCAAGAATGCTGTTGGTGGGACAGACCTGGGCGCAGAGCGAACAGCCGATACAGCCGTCCGGGTCGATCCTGACCTTGTGATGGCCGTCGTACCACTCGTCGCTCCACATGATCGCCGGGCAGCCCAGATTCATGCAGGCCTGGCAGGCAACGCAGCTCGCCGCGTCAACCTCCATCCGCTCGCCCCGAATCTTCACCGGGTCGAGCACACAGGGCCGGTCGGAGATCACCACCGCGACGCCCTGGTATTCGGTCGCCTCGCGGAAGGTCTTGAGCATGGCCGACAGGTCATAGGAATCCACCCGCCTGACCCATTTGACGCCGATCGCCTTGATCAGATCGACGAAATCGATCCGATGGACCCGGTCGCCGCGCAGGGTCTTGCCGGTGGCGGCGTGGTTCTGCCCGCCGGTCATCGCGGTGATCTGGTTGTCGAGCAGGATGACGGTGATGTCGACGTCGTTGTAGACCGCGTCGATCAGCGCCGGGATGCCGGAATGCAGCATGGTGGAGTCGCCGATGGTGGCCACGATCGGGCGCCTCTCGCCGCCCGCCTTGGCCAGTCCGATCGCGTTGCCGATGCTCGAGCCCATGGCGACACAGGTGTCGATCGAGCGCAGCGGGTGGACCGCGGCCAGGGTGTAGCAGCCGATATCCCCCATCACCCGGGCATCGAGCGCGCGCAGCGACAGGTAGCTGGAGATATGCGGACACCCGGCGCACATGACCGGGGGCCGGGGGGTGTCGGTCACGTCGAAACCGGGCTGCTCGTCCTCGGGCTCCAGAACCCCGGCGGCGACAAAACCCTCGCGCACCAGTTCGGGCGATAGCTCGCCCACGCGCGGAAAGAATTTCTTGCCGTCGATGGTCAGCCCCATGGCGCGGACCTCGTTCTCGACCAGCGGCTCCAGTTCCTCGACCACGAAGAGGCGCTCCACCGAGGCGGCAAAATCGCGGATGATCTGGCTCGGCAAGGGGTACGAGCAGCCGAGCTTCAGGACGCTGGCTTCGGGGATAACCTCCTTGACGTAAGTGTAGGGGGTGGAGAGGCTGATGACGCCGACCTTGGTGTCGCCAGGTTCCCAGCGGATAAGGTTGGAATCGTTCAGGAATTCCTCGAAGTTTCGCTCGCGCTCGAGCAGCCTGGGGTGACTGGCGCGGGCATTCGACGGCATCATCACGTTGCGGTCGGGGTTCTCGACAAATCCTTTCGGGGCGTCCTCGCGGCGCTCGCCGACCCTGACCAGGCTGCGCGTGTGGCACAGGCGGGTGGTGCCGCGCACCATGATCGGCGACTCGAAACGCTCGCTCAGGTCGAACGCCAGCTTGGTGTAATCGAGCGCTTCCTGGGCATCGCTCGGCTCCAGGGTCGGCACCATGGCGAGCCGGCTGTAGTAGCGCGAATCCTGCTCGTTCTGGGACGAGTGGATGCCGGGGTCGTCGCAGACGATCAGCACGAAGCCGCCATTGGCGCCGATATAGGTCATCGACATCAGGGCGTCGGAGGCGACGTTGAGCCCCACATGCTTCATCGCGGTCAGCGCCCGGACGCCGGCGAAGGAGGCCCCGATGGCGACATCGCAGGCGACTTTCTCGTTGGTCGACCATTGCGCGGTCAGATCGCTCGCCGGGTAGGTCGCCAGATTTTCCATGATCTCGGTGCTGGGGGTTCCGGGGTAGGCGGCGCCGACCTTGACCCCGGCCTCCCAGGCGCCGCGGGCGAAGGCCTCGTTGCCGGTCATCGGCCGCGCCGAAGACGCCTTGACAGCGCGCGGCGCCTGCGGTTCACCAGAGCTGATATTCATCGGAACGGATGCCTCCCAACGACTTTACACCGGCGTAAAGTTTGAACGGAAGCTCTTCGGAACTGCCCCGACGCGCATTGACCTAAATCAATCGGGGGCCGGATAAGGCCAAGGTTGACTGACCCTACCCCCGCCGGGACCGCCGGACATGCCGGGTGGGTTCACCCTGTCCCCGAGGCCCGTGGGCGGCACGGCCCTCCCCCCAACCCCCTCCCAGAGGGAGGGGGGGACGCGCTGTCCCCGCCGTTTGCGCCCCCCTCTCCCTCTGGGAGAGGGGTCGGGGGAGAGGCTGCGGCGGCCCCGCCGGGCGCCGCGGCGCCGACAGGGCGGGCGATCACCTTGTGTTGATCCGCAGCGCCGCCGCCGCCGCGAACGGCGCCAGCGCCGCCGCGAACAGGGTCAGCGCCGCCAGCAGCCCGAGCGACGGCCAGGGCGAGAGATCGAGCAGCGCCTGTTCCACCGCGCGGGCGCCGAAGATCAGCGTCGGGATGTAGAGCGGCAGCACCAGGATCGACAGCAGCAGCCCGCCCCGGCGCACGCCCACGGTGATCGCCGCCCCGATGGCGCCGATCAGGCTGAGCGCCGGCGTGCCCAGCGCCATGCCGATGACCAGCGCCGGCAGGGCGCTCTCCGGCAGTTGCAGCATCACCCCCAGCAGCGGCGCGATCAGCGCCATCGGCAGGCCGGTGGTCAGCCAGTGGGCGATGCACTTGGCCAGCACCACCTGTTCCAGCGCCAGCGGCGACAGCATCAGCTGGTCGAGCGAGCCGTCCTCGAAATCGGCCTGGAAGATGCGGTCGAGCGACAGCAGCGCCGCCAGCAGCGCCGCGATCCACAGCACGCCCCCGGCGATCCGCGCCAGCGTCGCGGTCTCGGGGCCGACCCCGAGCGGGATCAGCAGCACCGTCAGCACGAAGAAGGCGATGCCGATGCCGCCGCCGCCGCCGAGCCGCAGCGCCAGCCGCAGATCGCGGCCGAGCAGGCTGGCGATCGCTCTCATGTCCAGGCCCCCCTCATGTCCAGGAACCGGCCAGGAAGGGGTCGTCCTGGTGATGGGCGTCCGGCTCGGGCGGGGTCATCTCGAGGGTCGCGATGTCGCCGAGCCCGAGCTCGACATGGGTCGCGATCAGCGCCAGCCCGCCGGCCGCGATGTGTTCGCGCACCAGATCGGCGACCAGCGCCGCGGCTTCCGTATCGAGCGACACGGTGGGCTCGTCGAGCAGCCAGAGCGGCCGGTCGGCGACCAGCAGGCGGGCCAGCCCGAGGCGGCGCTGCTGCCCGGCCGAGCACTGCGCCGCCGGGCGGTTGGCGATGACATCGAGCCCGAAGCGCGCCAGCGCCGCCCCGGCGCGGGCCGCGTCGTTGCCATGGATCCCGGCCCACAGCGTCAGGTTCTCGCCGACGCTCAGGGCCGGCTTGACGGCGTCCAGATGACCGGCATAGGCGACCCGTTCCTGGAACCCCTGGCGGTCGCGGGTCAGCGAGATATCGCCCAGCCGGGCATCCCCACCGGCCACCGGGATGAGCCCGGCAAGCTGGCGCAAGAGGGTCGACTTGCCGACCCCGTTCGGCCCGCGCAGCGCCGCCGCCTGCCCCGCCTCGACCGCGAAATGGAGGCCGTGGTAGACCAGCCGCCCGGCGCGGCGGCAGGCCAGATTGTCGAGGGTCAGGCGCATGGGCGCTGTTCTAGCCATTGCTCGCGATCGTTACCAGACCCCGCGCCGCAGGCCGGTCGCGACATATCCCCACAAGGTCGGATGGCTGTATTGCCGGCTCTCGCCGCCGATCTGGCGCGCCTCGAGGCGCCCGTCACCGGCCTCGCGCACCGCCGCGAGCAACAGCGGCAGCGCCGCCGCCATCTGGAGCATCGGGTAGGTGAAAAAATTGTCCCGCGGCCCCGGCGCTATGGCCGCCTGGGCGACGATGGCGCCGGTATCAACCCCGGCATCGACCAGGTGGACGGTGACCCCGCAGCGCGCCGCGTCACCGCGCGCCCGCGCCCAGTAGCCGCCGTGGACACCGCGATAGGCCGGCGTGATCCCGGCATGGATGTTCAGCACCGGCGCCGGGATCGCCCCGATCACGTCCAGCAGCGCGGGCGACAGGATGCGGGTGCCGTTCACCACCACCACCTCGGGCTCGGCCGCCGCGATCAGGAACGCCACCATGGGATCGTTGGCGTTGGCCACCCGCTGGGTGTGATCGGGCCGGATACCCGGCTGCATCGGCCGGTCGTCGAGCCCGGCGCCGGCCATGATCTCGCGCACCCTGGCGGCCGCGAGGCGCGCGCCGATCCTGCCCCAGAGCTGGAACAGCAGCTGCCCGGCGACGGCCGGCAGGCCCAGCTTTCGCACCCGGCGGCGCAGGAAAACCGCCCTTGGCTCGCGCTGCTCGAGGATCACGGTCAGGTCGGCATGTTCGCGGGCCAGCGCGTTGGCCACGATCCAGGTCGAGGGGCCGGGGCCGGCGAGCAGGAGAACCCGCGCCATGTCAGGCCGCCAGCGCCCGGCGCGCGGCCTCGGCCATGGTCAGCGAGGGCCAGCCGTGGCGCTCGCGCAGGCGCACCGCCTCGGTCGCGATCCGTTCCATGACGGCGAAATTCCGCTCCTGGTCGAGGCCGAAATTATGCGGGTGGAACCAGAGATGGAACACCTTTCCGCCGGCCGCCGCGCGGCGCATCGCCGCCAGCACCCGTTTGAGACGCAACGGCTCCAGCGCCGCCAGACCGCGCGACCAGGGCCGCAGAAACCGGCTCGACGGGACATCGACGATGCCGCCTCGCGCCACCGGCTCGGCGCCGTGCGGACCGGACAGGTTCAGATAGGCGTCGATCAGCCGCGCGCCCCGCTTGAGCAGGGTTTCGCGGCTGCGTCCCCCGGCGGCGTAGAGGTATGAGCGTTCCTGCCCGCGCCAGGCGATCAGCCCGGCCTCGCGGCAGGCGTCGAGATAGCCCGCGTTGAACTGGTTGCGCGGGAACACGATGCTCTCCAGGGTGATCCCGATCGCCCGCGCGGCATGCCGCCGCCAGATCGGCGCGGAACTCGGCCACCGTCTGGCCCGGCTCCAGGCAATAGAAATGCGAAAAGGTGTGGGTGGCGATCTCCTGGCCGGGCGCCGCCGCGATCTGGCGGATCAGCGACAGCCCGAAGTGATAGGGGTCGTCGCGCTCGGTCTCGCCGATGCGCTCCAGATCCCCGTAGGGCGACAGGTTGCGCTCGGCATAGCCCGGGCGCAGGCCGGGCAGGGCCGCCAGCAGCGCCGCGCGATCCTCGAAGAACAGCAGGCCGACCGTCGCCCAGGTGCAGTGCAGGCGGTGCCTGGCGAACAGGTCCAGCAACCGCGGCACGGCCCGGCGCACGCCGAGGATGTTGGCGCCGTAGCCGGCGATGGTCTTGTTGTCGCGAACACCCCACATCAGCTCGAAATCGAGCGATATGACGAAGCCTCCGCGTGGCGCACCCGTTCGATCATCAAGCATAGGGCGTTTCCGTCTCGCGCCATGGCTACCCACGCTGCGGCGGGCCGGGCCGAAACTACCGGCGCGAAGGGCGCCCGGCAAGCGCCATCCCCGGATATCCTCGGGGCGACCCAGCGGCCCTCGACCGGACCCGATCGGGGACACCTGGCGCCGCCCCCGCCGATTTCGCCCCCCACTCCCCTTGGGCTTCGCAGGGGACCGTGGCCGCAGATGCGGCCACGTAAGCCCCGGAGAAGGGGTCGGGGGGGAGGCTGCGACGCCGCCGCCGGGTGCGGCGCGGCATCCCGCAACACCCAGGAGAATTGCGTTGCCCCTTGAATTCGGTCATTAGGGGCCCAGAATTCCAGCAGATGCCTCTCCCCGGCCGCACCGCCCCGCCGCGCATGGCCGTCTCCAGCCCCCGACACCAAGGTGGGGGAGGCCGTGAACCAGAAGGAAGCCCCGCATGCCCGTCACCGTCGGATCGGACACCTCGAACACCCGCCGCACGCTGTCAGCGGGCGGCAAGAGCGTCGTCTACTACTCGATCCCGGCAGCCGAAGCCGCGGGGCTCGGCGCCTTCGCCAACCTGCCCGCCGCGCTGAAGGTGGTGCTGGAGAACATGCTGCGCTTCGAGGACGGCAAGACCGTCACCGTCGATGACATCAGGGCGTTCTCCGAGTGGGGCGCCAATGGCGGCAAGAACCCGCGCGAGATCGCCTATCGCCCGGCCCGCGTGCTGATGCAGGACTTCACCGGGGTGCCCGCCGTGGTCGATCTGGCGGCGATGCGCGACGCCATGGTGGCGCTCGGCGGCGACCCGGCGCGGATCAACCCGCTGACCCCGGTCGACCTGGTCATCGACCACTCGGTGATGGTCGACGCGTTCGGCAACCCGCGCGCCTTCCAGCTGAATGTCGAGCGCGAGTACCAGCGCAACGGCGAGCGCTACCAGTTCCTGAAATGGGGCCAGGGCGCCTTCGACAACTTCCGCGTGGTGCCGCCGGGCACCGGCATCTGCCACCAGGTGAACCTGGAATACCTGGCCCGGGTGGTCTGGACCGACACCGACCAGAACGGCCACCAGATCGCCTATCCCGACACCCTGGTCGGCACCGACAGCCACACCACCATGATCAACGCCCTGGGCGTGCTGGGCTGGGGGGTGGGCGGCATCGAGGCCGAGGCGGCGATGCTGGGCCAGCCGATCTCGATGCTGATCCCGGAGGTCGTCGGCTTCCGGCTGAGCGGTCAGATGCGCGAAGGCGTCACCGCCACCGACCTGGTGCTGCGGGTGGTCGAGATGCTGCGGGGCAAGGGCGTGGTCGGCAAATTCGTCGAGTTTTATGGCTCGGGACTCGACCATCTGCCGCTGGCCGACCGCGCCACCATCGCCAACATGGCGCCGGAATACGGCGCCACCTGCGGCTTCTTCCCGGTCGACAACGAGACCCTCCGCTACCTGCGGGTGTCGGGCCGCGACGAGGCGCGCATCGCGCTGGTCGAGGCTTACGCCAAGGCGAACGGCTTCTGGCGCGGCCCGGACTACGATCCGATCTACACCGACACAATGGACCTGGACATGTCGAGCGTCGAGCCGGCGATCTCCGGCCCCAAGCGGCCGCAGGACCGGATCGACCTGGCCGACGCGGCGAGCACCTTCGCGCGGCACATGACCAGCGAGTTCAAGCGCCCGCTGGACAAGCAGGTGCCGGTTGCCGGGCAGGACTACACCATGTCGTCGGGCAAGGTGGTGATCGCGGCGATCACCTCGTGCACCAACACCTCGAACCCCTACGTGATGATCGGCGCCGGGCTGGTGGCGCGCAAGGCGCGGGCGCTCGGGCTGACCGCCAAGCCCTGGGTCAAGACCTCGCTGGCGCCCGGCAGCCAGGTGGTCACGGAATACCTGGAGGCGGCGGGCCTGCAAGAGGACCTCGACGCGCTCGGCTTCAACCTGGTCGGCTACGGCTGCACCACCTGCATCGGCAACTCCGGCCCGCTGCCGGCCGAGATCTCCGACGCGATCCACGAAGGCGACCTGGTGGCAACGTCGGTGCTCAGCGGCAACCGCAACTTCGAGGGCCGGATCAGCCCGGACGTGCGGGCCAACTACCTGGCCTCGCCGCCGCTGGTGGTGGCCTACGCCATCGCCGGCGACATGAACGTCGATATCGCCCGCGAGCCCCTGGGCCAGGACGACGACGGCAACGACGTCTTCCTCAAGGACATCTGGCCGACCACCAGCGAGATCGCCGAGCTGGTGCACCGGACGGTGACCCGCGAGGCCTTCCAGGCGAAATACGCCGATGTCTTCAAGGGCGACGAGAGGTGGCGCGAGATCGACGCCGGCGGCGGGCTGACCTATAGCTGGCCCTCGACCAGCACCTACGTGCGGAACCCGCCCTATTTCCAGGGCATGGGGCGCGAGAAGGGCACCATCGCGAATATCGAGGGCGCCCGCATCCTGGTGCTGCTGGCCGATTCGGTGACCACCGACCACATCTCGCCGGCGGGCTCGTTCAAGCCCGATACCCCGGCCGGCGAATACCTGGTCGAGCGCCAGGTGCAGCCGCGCGACTTCAACTCGTTCGGCGCGCGGCGCGGCAACCACGAGATCATGATGCGCGGCACGTTCTCCAATATCCGCATCCGCAACGAGATGCTGGACGGCGTCGAGGGCGGCTTCACCAAGGGCCCCGACGGCGCCCAGATGCCGATCTATACCGCCGCCATGGCCTACCAGGCGGCGGGGATTCCGCTGGTGGTGATCGCCGGCAAGGAATACGGCACCGGCTCGTCGCGCGACTGGGCGGCCAAGGGCGCCGCCCTGCTCGGCATCAAGGCGGTGATCGTCGAGAGCTTCGAGCGCATCCACCGCGCCAACCTGGTCGGCATGGGGGTGATCCCGCTCGAGTTCACCGCCGGCGACACCCGCAAGACGCTGGGTCTCACCGGCGACGAGGTGATCTCGATCAGCGGGCTGGAGGGCGATCTGGCCCCGCGCCAGACGGTGAAGGGAACGATCACCTATCCCGACGGCACGGTGAAGAAAATTGACCTGTTGTGCCGGATCGATACCGAGGTCGAGATCGAATACGTCGAGCACGGCGGGGTGCTGCACTATGTGCTGAGGAACCTCGCCGCAGGGTGATTCGCAAGATCCCCCGCAGACCGGGCCGCCTGACCGGGCGGCCCTTCCATTTGCAACGTCCGGACGGTGCGCAGTGAAGGCGCCGCAACCATGCCGCGATCCAGCGCGCTGAATTGACGAGATTCGAGGCCAAAAAGTTTCCAATTGGAAACCCGGTTGTGGCACGATTCGGCTACCGTTCCCCCCGGGCCCGTGCCGCAACGCACGCCGGGGCGGGTGCGCGAGCCAGCAGCAGGAGATGGCGAACGAGACCATATCATGAGACGCATCGACCCGGATTTCCACCGTCGACTCGACGGCTATTCCCTGGCCACGGCCGAGATTTTCTACCGGCTGCCGGACGCGCGCGGTTTGCTTCAGAGCTATGTCTGGCAGGACTATGACATGGCGCCGCGTTTTCCCAAGCTGAGGAAATTCCTCGATTTCTGGACCCGCGAGCTGGACGGCCCGATCCACTCGGTGCGCCTCGCCCATGTCCGGCTGCTCCGTCCGGCGGAGCTGCGCCACGTCGGGCGCGAGTTGACGATCCATTGATGCGACGGATTGCCGCCGGCCCGCCCGAAACCGGCCGGCCTGTGGCGCCGGTGGCGACCAACACCCCCGCGTCACGCAGGATTGATTGGCGATGACGGCCCAAAACCCTTATATCCATAATCATGCTTGCACGAATGAACATCCCGATTCTGGCCGCGCTCGGCATTGCCGGGGTGGCGCTGTCCGCACCGGTAGCCCAGGCCGGGGGCAATGTGGCCGTGGTCGAACTCTACACCAGCCAGGGCTGCAATTCCTGCCCGCCGGCGGACGAGGTGCTGGCCCAGTTGTCGGGGCGCGACGACGTCATCGCGCTGTCGCTGCATGTCGACTACTGGGACTATCTGGGCTGGCGCGACACCTTCGCCAAAAACCAGTTCACCCAGCGCCAGGCCGCCTATCGCGACGCCTGGCGCAAGAGCGTCGTCTACACGCCGCAGATGGTGGTGCAGGGCCGCCACGACGTCATGGGCAGCCGGGCCGACGATCTGGCCGCGGCGATCGACGCCGCCCTGCGGATCGAACCGCCGGTCAAGGTGACCATCGAGCGCCACGGCGGCATGTTGAAATGCCGCATCGAGCCGGGGCCGGAGCGCACCGTCGGCATCGTCTGGATCGCCAAATACACCATGAACGCGACGGTCGAGATCACCCGCGGCGAAAACGCCGGGCGCACCATCACCTACATGAACGTGGTCAACAGCCTGCACCGGATCGGCGCCTGGGCCGGGACCGAGCCCCAAGAGGTCACGATGCCCCAGCCCGAGCCGGGCGAAGGCGTGGCGATCTGGATCCAGGCCGGCGAGGCCGGGCCGATCCTGGCGGCGGCGAAGATCGAGAACCCGCTGGTGGAGTGATCCGGCTCCCTTCTACCCCCTGCTCCCCGCCACGCCACCCTTCCCGACCCGCTCGCGATGCCAGACATAAAGCCCGGCGCCGACGATGATCGCCGCCCCGGCCAGCGTCATCGGGCCGGGCCACTCGGCGAAGAACACGAAGCCGAACAGCATCGCCCAGACCAGCGCCGTGTAGTTGAACGGGGCCAGCATCGAGGCCGGCGCCTGGCTCAGCCCGTAGACCAGCGACAGGTGCCCGAAGCCGCCGATCACGCCGATCACCGCCATCAATAGCGCCTCGGTCAGGCTCGGCGGGGTCCAGTAAAACGGCGCCGCGGCCGAGGCGATCAGGGTGCCGACCCCGGCGGTGTAGAGCAAGGTGGTCCAGATGCTGTCGGCGGTCGACAGCATCCGCGTCGCCACCTGATACGCCGCCATGCAGACCGC
The DNA here is from genome assembly GCA_022573605.1 of Pseudomonadota bacterium. Lineage (GTDB taxonomy): Bacteria > Pseudomonadota > Alphaproteobacteria > Rhodobacterales > Rhodobacteraceae > Thermohalobaculum. The sequence continues at coordinate 16,903 of JACZTQ010000005.1, forward strand.
CGCGCCCAGCGCCAGCAGCGCGGCGGGCTGGAACACCCCCAAGCCCGGCCGGATGATGATCAGCGCGCCGATCAGCCCGATGCAGACTCCGCTCCAGCGCCTGATCCCGACCGCCTCGCCCAGCACCAGCGCCGCCAGCGCGGTGATGATCAGGGGGGCGGTCTGCATCAGCGCGACGGCCTCGGCCAGTTCCATCAGGCGGAGAGCGGTGAAGAACAGCAGCGTCGCCGCGAACAGCAGGCCCGAACGCAGCAGTTGCAGGCCCGGGCTGGCGGTGCGCGCGAGGACACGCAGCCGGGGCGCCAGCAGGATGACGATGAACACGGTCTGGCTGGCATAGCGCGCCCAGACCACCTGCACCGGGTGCAGCGTGCCCACCAGGTGCTTGGCGATCGTGTCCATGACCGCGAAGGTCAGGAAGGCGAACAGCATCGCCAGGATGGCGCGGGTCTCGGGGGTGAGGCCGGCGCCCAAGGTGAAGATCCGGGCGCGAAACCGCGTCGGCATCAGGGCAGCTGGGGGATAGCGACCCCGATCATGCAGTCGCGCGTCACGATCCCGGCCAGCGCCTCGGCGTCCCAGCCCTCGGTGCCCTCGGGCCGGCGCGGCAGCACCAGGTAGCGCATGTCGGCGGTCGAATCATGCACCTGCACGCGCACATCCTCCGGCACTTCCAAGCCGAATTCGCGCAAGACCGCGCGCGGCTCCTTCACCGTGCGCGAGCGGTAGGCGCGGCTCTTGTACCAGTCCGGCGGCAGGCCGAGCAGGTTGCGCGGATAGCACGAGCACAGCGTGCAGACGACGACGTTGTGGACCCCGGCGGTGTTCTCGACCACCACCAGCTTGAGCCCGTCCGGGTCGATCCCCAGCTCCGCCATCGCCGCCGAGCCGTCGGCCAGCAGGCGGGCCTTGAAGGCGGGGTCGTCCCAGGCCCGCGCCACAACGGCCGCGCCCTGCGCCGGCGAGCGGGCGTCCATCAGCACGATCTGGGCGTTGATCTCGGCTGCCGTGGTGATGCCCTTCTCGACCAGAAGCTCGCGCACCGCGATCTCCATCTGCTGCCAGTAGGTCAGCGGCTGGTCGTTGTCGGGCCGGTAGGGATGGCCCGACGAGCTCATCCCCTCGTGGTGGAAAGGATCGTCATGGTCGTGGTCATGGGGCATCGGCGGCCTCCAGCCAGTGCTCGAAAATCTCCGCATCCACGGTATCGCCAGCGCGCTCGGCCGCCTCGCCCCAGACCTCTTCCATGGTGAAGCGGACCCGGTAGACGGCGCGCTCGGGCCGTCCGTCGCGGTGATAGGCGAGCTCCTCCGGGTTGGCGAAGTCGCCGCAGATGCGCTCGACCCGCCCGGTACGGCCGCGCAGATACCACGGCGTGCGTATGTGGCCCGGCGCGGCGCCGGGCTTGACCCGCACGGCCTCACCGGGGGCAAAGCGCGCACCCCGGGTCGGATAGGGCGGGTCGAAGGGCGGCGGGGTCAGTTCCGGCAACACGGTCATTCGCCAGCTCCCTGCGCTTCGCCATAGGTTGGGCCGCGGGCCGCGACCTTCTCCATGCGGGCGTTCAACTCCTCGGTGCTGAAGGCGCCGCTCTCGACCAGGTTGCGGGTGATCGAGGCGATCCAGCGCTCGTAATAGGACATGGTCTCGAAGGCGTCCTCGCCCATGTCCTCGATCGCCCGGCGCAGCCCGTCGACGGTGAAATAGCCCTTGGCCGAGGTCAGCCGCATCAGCGCGTCGACGCGCTTTTCCCAGAGCGCGAAGTCGTGCTCGCCGCGGGCGATCTCGCCCGCGTCCTCGCCGCCCATGTCGTGCCAGCTTCGGCCCTGTCCGGTGTCGTCGGTCATGGGCGGGAAGCTAGCGCGTCTGGCGGGCGAATGCCACCACGAGGTTGTTCGACGGCATCCGAGTAATCCGGGCCGGACCGAGCCCGGCCGCCGCCGCCAGGGCGGCGACGCCGTCGAGGTCGCGCACGCCCCAGTCGGGGTTCTCGGCCCGCAGGCTGGCGTCGAAACTGGCATTTCCGGCGCCGGTATGACGCCCGCCCTCGCGGAACGGGCCGTAGAGAATCAGCGCCCCACCCGGCGCCAGCACCCGCCCGGCGCCGCGCACGATGCCCTCGGCCACCGCCCAGGGGGCGATGTGGATCACGTTGCAGCACAGCACGGCGGTCACCTCGCCCAGCGCCCGCACCGCCGGGTCATCGGCCCAATCGGCGGCGGCGTCGAGGAACAGCGGTTCCGCCAGGTTGGCGCAACCTACGGTCGCCGCCCAGGCGGCGATGCTGGCATGGTGCCGGGGGTCGATGTCCGAGGGAACCCAGGCGAGGCCGGGAAGTTCGCCGGCCCAGTGGGCGATGTGCTGGCCGGTGCCCGAGCCGATCTCCAGCACCGTACCCGCCTGCCCGTCCAGATAGGGGCGCAAGGCATCGCGGATCGGTGCGAAGTTGCGCTCGAAGCTGGGCGAGCGCAACCGGCCGTCGGCTTCGGCCGCCGTATTGTCCGGCGAGTATCTGGCGATATGCCGGGGCGCTGTCACGGTCGGGGCTCAACCCCGCTGCGGGGCGACCACCATGATCATCTGGCGGCCTTCCATCTTCGGCATCGCCTCGATCTTGCCGATCTCCTCGATGTCTCCGGCAATCTTGGTCAGCAGATCGCGGCCCCGTTCCTGATGCGCCATCTCGCGGCCGCGAAACCGCAGCGTGACCTTCACCTTGTCGCCGTCGCCCAGGAACTTGGTCACCGAGCGCATCTTCACATCGTAGTCGTGGGTGTCGATGTTGGGGCGGAACTTGACCTCCTTGATCTCGATGATCTTCTGCTTCTTCTTGGCTTCGGCGGCCTTTTTCTGCTGTTCGTACTTGAACCTGCCGAAGTCCATGATCTTGCAGACGGGGGGGCTGGCGCCGGGCGAGATCTCGACCAGGTCGAGCCCGACATCCTCGGCCATTTCCATCGCGGCCGCCGGGGAGACGACCCCGGCATTTTCGCCGTCCTGATCGATCAGTCTGATTTCCGGCACGCGTATCTGCCGGTTGACGCGCGGACCCGTATTGCGGGTCGGGGGCGCGTGGTGCGGTCGTCTTGCTATGGGTCAGTCTCCTGTGTCGCGCCAGCCATCTGGCCATCGAGATAGCAAACGCGCCGCCCGGAACCGGTCGCGAATCCGGGTTCGGCGGCGCATCCGCTCTGTGGAGTATAACTTGTGACGGAGCAAGCGAAAAGGCCGCTTGTGACATGTCGCTCGCCATCGACGGGAAAGCGGGCCGGGCGCATTTTCGAATGCGGTGATCCGATTGTGCAAACCTGGTCACTGCGAGGCGGCCGGTCCCGAATCGGGGGCATCGGCCGCCGCGCGATGCCGGTATTGCGGCGAACCCTACAGACCGTACGGCGGCGCCGAAACGATCCCCTCAAGCTCAATGTCAGGGTCTCCCAGGATCGGATCGAGCGGCGCGTCGCCCACGCGGTCAGCGTTGAGGCGGAGGGCCGTGCGCACGGCTTCCGTCGATAGTGCCGGAGTCGTCTCAAGCATCAGCGCCACGACACCGGCAACGTGGGGCGCGGCCATGCTGGTGCCGCTCTTGCGGGTCGTGCCGCCACCCAACTGGAGGGAGAGGATGCCTTCGCTTTTCACCATGGCGCAGGACAGGTCTTCCTGCTTCTCGCCGGGTGCTGAAATCGTCACCCCGATCCCCTTGCCTGACGGCTGCTCGTCGGAAAACGCACCGTCGGTGGTGAAGAACGATGCCGTGTCGGCAGGGATCGGGTCGGAAGAACTACGCTTGCACCTGTTGTCGCCGCCCAAGGCGGTGGTGCTGGCGACCGCTATCACCTCGGCGCAACCCGCCGGTACGAAGTCCTTGACCTCCTTGTTGCGGTCGTTGCCGGCGGCAACGACGACCGTGATGCCCGCCGCCGTGAGGTCCTGGAGGACCTCGCGCATGAGCGGGTTATCCGGCACGCCTGTCTCGTCCCCAGACGCCCAATCGACGGCTCCGCAAGTCCCCCCGCGCCCGAGGCTCATGTTGACCACTCGGATCGGCGGAACGACCACAGGGACGTTGCCGTTAGTAGTGTCCAAAACCCACGTGAGGCCGGCAATGATGTCCGCGTCGCTGCCGAAGCCCGCTGAATCCAGCACCTTCACCGCGTAGAGGGCGACGCCGGGGGCGACGCCAACCACGTCCAGATCGTTGTCGATGGCGGCGACGATGCCGCCCACATGGGTGCCGTGGCCATGATCGTCCTGGCAATTGCCGCCAAAGGCGTCGAAGCACAGGTCGCTAACGTTGAGATCGACGTGATCATAGTCGAGCCCGGTATCGACGATGGCGACGCCAATGCCCGCCCCGGTGTTCAATGCCGTCTCGGCGCCGATACGCGCCACGCCGCTGGGAGTTTCCTGGTTGCCAACAACGGGATCGTCGCCACCATCATTCTTGCAGGACGGCCAGGGACTGCAGGCCCCCGGCTTTGCCATGACGTGGACCCGGCGGTTGGGAATGATGCTCGCAATGCCAGGATCGTCGGCGAGAGCCCGCAGCGCCCGGTCGTTGGGCACGAAGGCCGAGGCCGCGTTGTAGCGAGACAGGTCGTGACCGAGAGCCGCTCCTGCACTGCGCAGCGTCGCCGCACGATCGCTGGCGGTGGACCCGAGTTGAAAGGTCAAAATAGCCGAGCAAGGAGTCGTCGCCTCATCGGGAAACTGGTAGGGATCGACGCATCCTGGAAAGCCGGTCGACAGCGCATTTCCGGCCCCCAACTCAGCCGAGGCGGGGCTCACCCCCAGTATCGCCAACGTGGCAGCGGCGAGGATCGCCCTGTGCGGAAGAATCATCGAAAACTCCTTTAGTTTCATGGTGTTGTTCCTCGGTTTGGCATTCAGATCACTGATGGCACATTTCGGGCTCGACCGGCGTTCCCAACGGCGCATCCGCCGCGACGCTGGGGCCGAAGGTCGATTTCGCCGCCGCGCGGCCGGTATGGGCGAAGCTGTTCGCCCGTTCTCCCCCGCCCGGCGCATGCTCGTTCGCGGTCGCGCTGATGGAGATCAGCCGGGCGGCGCCCAACAGGCCCAGATCAACGAGGGCCTGGAATGCGTTCTTCGCGATGCTTGTCTCCCACATAAGTCGCGATATGAAACGGAATCGTTTTCACCACCGAGTATAGCAAATTTCCGGGACGGATGTCTGATAATATTCACGAATGTAGATAACAATACTTAAACTGAATCATAAGTAAGAATTTTTCGATATATCAATTAGTTAGATGAATCCCGCCGAGGCAGACCCGGCTATGGCATCCCCGGGGGCCTCACCTCAGATCCGGCGGCGTCGCCTCCTCCACCAGCGCCGCGACCGCTTCGTCGAGGCTCACCACCTTCTGCCCCTGCTGGCCCAGCCGGCGCACCGAGACGGTGCCGGCCTCGACCTCTTGGCGGCCGACCGCCAGGATCGCCGGGACATGGGCGGTGGAGTGCTCGCGGACCTTCTTGTTGATCTTCTCGTTGCGCGTGTCGGCCTCGGCCCGCAGCCCCGCCGCCCGCAACTTCGCCACCACCGCCTCGGCATAGGCGTCGGCGTCCGAGACGATGGTCGCCACCACCACCTGGCGCGGCGCCAGCCAGAGCGGGAAGCGCCCGGCGCAGTTCTCGATCAGGATCGCCATGAAACGCTCGAACGAGCCGAGAATCGCCCGGTGCAGCATCACCGGGTGCTTCTTCGAGCCGTCCCGATCGACATACTCGGCGCCCAGTCGTTCCGGCAGCATGAAATCGGCCTGGAAGGTGCCGCACTGCCATTCGCGGCCGATCGCGTCGGTCAGGGTGAAGTCGAGCTTGGGGCCGTAGAAGGCGCCCTCGCCGGGGTCGGTCTGAAAGTCGCTGGTGACCTTGCGCACGGCCGCTTCCAGCGCCGCCTCGGCCTTGTCCCAGACCTCGTCGGAGCCGACCCGGACCTCGGGCCGGGTCGAGAACCGGATGGCGAAGCGCTCGAAACCGAGGTCGCGGTAGATCGAGGCCAGCAGCTCGATGAAGCGCGCCGTCTCGCCCTCGATCTGGTCCTCGGTGCAGAAGATATGGGCGTCGTCCTGGGTGAAGCCGCGCACCCGCATCAGCCCGTGCATCGAGCCCGAGGGCTCGTAGCGGTGGCAGGCGCCGAATTCGGCCAGCCGCAGCGGCAGGTCGCGGTAGCTCTTGAGGCCGTGGTTGTAGATCTGCACGTGGCAGGGGCAGTTCATCGGTTTCAGCGCGTGGACCCTTTTTTCGTTGGCGTGTTCCTCGTCGATCTCGGTGATGAACATGTGCTCGCGGTATTTGTCCCAATGCCCCGAGGCTTCCCACAGCTTGCGGTCGACCACCTGCGGGGTCCTGATCTCCTTATAATCCGCGGCGTCGAGCCGGCGGCGCATGTAGTCCTCCAGCACCCGGTAGATGGCCCAGCCGTTGGGGTGCCAGAACACCATGCCGGGAGCCTCTTCCTGGAAGTGGAACAGTTCCATCTCGCGCCCCAGCTTGCGGTGGTCGCGCTTGGCTGCCTCCTCCAGCATGTGGAGATGGGCCTTGAGGTCGTCGCGGCTCGCGAAGGCCACCCCGTAGATGCGCTGGAGCATCCGGTTGCGGGCATCACCGCGCCAGTAGGCCCCGGCCACGCTCATCAGCTTGAAGGCGTCGGCCGGCACCTGGCCGGTATGCTGGAGATGCGGCCCGCGGCACAGATCCTGCCAGTGGCCGTGCCAGTACATCCTCAACGGCTCGTCGCCGGGGATGCCCTCGATCAACTCGACCTTGTAGGGCTCGTTGGTCTGGCGGTAGTGGCGCAGCGCCTCGTCGCGCGACCAGACCTCGGTGCGGACCGGGTCGCGCGCCGCGATGATCTCGCGCATGCGCTTCTCGATGGCTTTGAAATCGTCCTCGGTGAAGGGCGTGTCGCGGTCAAAATCGTAGTAGAAGCCGTGCTCGATCACCGGGCCGATGGTGACCTTGGTGCCCTGGAACAGCTCCTGCACGGCGCGGGCCATGATGTGGGCGCAGTCGTGGCGGATCAGTTCCAGCGCCTCCGGCCGGTCGTCGCGGGTGACGATGGCCAGATCGGCGTTCTCCTCGATCGGCCGCGACAGGTCGCTGAGCACCCCGTCGATGCGGCAGGCGAGCGCCGACTTGGCGAGCGATTTCGAGATCTCCGCCGCCACCTCGGCCCCGGTCACGCCGCGGCCGTAGTCGCGGGTTAAGCCGTCGGGCAGGGTGATGGTCACATGTCCGTCGCTCATGGCGTGGGTTCCCGGCTGGATTTCAGGTCGCGCGCAACATCCCGGCCGCGGGCGCGGCTGTCAAGCGGGTGTGCGTTTGGGTAGCGTCTCAGTTTGAATTCAGCACACGTAACACTCGGCTATGGTGTTCCGCCCATGCCCGCGTATCGGCACACATCCAGCCGATTGCCTCAATGATCTCATTGTGCATCCGCCCGACTGGCCGAAAGAATATCGGCTCATGATGTGCAACCCGATTTCGGAACCGCCTTAGCGCATTCATGCGACTATGAACCTGCCTTCTCCCAAGGCTGCGCGCGTTCGGGAAGCACTTGTGGATTGCCTCTCGCCAGAGCGTTGCATCATAGCCCGGACCGAGTATCCCGACCCAGAAGGAAAACCTCAACTCGGCAACAATGTCGCTCGAGGTGATTTCTGCTTCGGGCTTTCTTATCCCACCCATTGCCCTGTCGATCATATCTCGGGCGGTGTGTTCAAGTGGCACGGTGTGGTTTCTCAGCCAACCAGAGCCATATTTGGATTGCATGCTTGCATGAATTCTGTTCCTCAGGCAGATCTCCAAGCATTGGAGCGGTGGATAAAGTGCTTCAGAGAGTCGCATATTTTTCTCATAAAGCGACAGCGCTGCATCAAGGTCATCATCTTGGTCTGAAAGATATTTTGAGAGCCGATCCCGAGAAATCGATTGCTCGAGGGATCGATTGATTTCCGGGGTTCGCACTTTGTTTACTTGCCCTCAACGGTTCAATATGCATATTATCCGGTGTGTACCCCCGGTCGGCCTCTGCTGTAAAGCATGCTCCGGGGGTCAGTCTTTCTGGCGCTTTTTGCAAGAGCCGCACCTTCCCGCCTCCCCGCATGAGTTTCGCCTTGACGGCGCTACGCCGCCCCTCAAACCAACTTCGCAAACGTCCGCCCGGCGACCCCCTCGTAGACTTCCAGCGTCGCCCGCTGCATGGCGGCCACCGTGTAGCGCGAGTGGACGCGGGCGCGCGCCGCCAGGCCCATATGGGCGCGCCCGGAGGGGTCGAGGTTCAGCGCCTTGTTCAGCTCGATGGTGAGCCGGGCGATGTCGCCGGGCGGGTAGAGCCAGCCGGTCGAGCCATGCGCCACGGTCTCCTGCGCGCCGCCGTGGCCGGTGGCGATCACCGGGCGGCCCATCGCCTGGGCCTCGACCACGGCGCGGCCGAAGGCCTCGGGCTCGGTCGAGGCCGAGACCACCACCGAGGCCAGCTTGTAGGCCGCCGCCATGTCGGCGCAGCCGCCGGCCAGATGGACGATGCCGCCGACGCCGAGCTTGCCGATGCGCTTGCGCAGCACCGCCTCGAAGCCGTTGCCGCCGTCCTCGCCGACCAGCAGGATCAGGAAATCGTCGCCGCGCATGGCGCGCAGGCGGTCGGCGGCGTCGATCAGGTCCTCGGCGCCCTTCCAGCGGCTCAGGCGGGCCGGCAGCATGATCACCGGGCGGGGGTCGTCGAGCAGGCCCCACTGCTGCGCCAGCTTGACCGTGCGCTCGTTGCCGACGGTCTCCTCGGCGAACACCTTGATGTCGGCGCCGCGCGGGATGGTGACGATGCGCTCCGGCGCCACTTGGTGGCGCTCGATAATCAGGCGGCGGATGAAATCCGATACCGCGATCACCGGCCGGCCCCGGGCCATCACCTCGTTGTAACGCCGCTTGAACACCAGGTCCTCGCGATAGGCGCCATGATAGGTGGTGATGAAATGCGCGCCCGTGCGCTGGGTCGCCCAGTAGGCGCTCCAGGCCGGCGCCCGCGAGCGGGCATGCACGATGTCGATCTGCAGGTCCTCGATCAGTCGCGCCAGCAGCCGGGCATTCTGCCACAGATTCAAAGGGTTCCTGGTATCGACATTCATCGCGATCACCTCGCCCCCGGCCTTGATGACGCGGGGCAGCAGCCGCCCGCCGGCGGTGGCGACCAGCGCCCGGCCGCCGGCCCGGGTGATCGCTTCGGTGATCTCCAGGGTGCCGCGCTCGACCCCGCCCATATCGAGGCGGGGCACGATCTGCAAGACCGTCAGCGGGTGCTGCTCTTCCGGCGCGGAACGGTTCCCGCTAAGCTCGCCCGAGGTCTCGCCGGCGATGGAGGACGACACGAACATGGACGCTCCGGACTACCTCGAAATCAATCAAAACTTCGGGCAAAACTGCGGGGAAAACCACAGGCTCGCTTACCACAGAATAGCGGCTCGCGGCGACGGTGCAAGCGCGCCCGGGATTGTTTTTCTGGGCGGCTTGCGCTCCGACATGAGCGGGACCAAGGCGCTCTGGCTGGAGGACTGGGCGCGGGCGCGCGGCCGGGCCTTCCTGCGCTTCGACTATCGCGGCCACGGGGCAAGCTCGGGCGCCTTCCTCGACGGCGCCATCGGCGACTGGGCCGATGACGCGGCCGAGGCGGTGGCGCGGCTGACGCAAGGGCCGCAGATCCTGGTCGGCTCCTCGATGGGCGGCTGGATCGCGCTGCTGCTGGCGCGGCGCATCCCGGAGAAGGTGGCGGCGCTGGTCGGCATCGCCGCCGCGCCGGATTTCACCGAGGAGATGTGGGCGCGGATGGACGAGGGGCAGCAGCGCGAACTGATGGCGGCGGGGCGGATCGAGCAGCAATCGGACTATTCCGACGAACCCTACGTGATCACCCGGCGCCTGATCGAGGACGGGCGCGAGAACCTGGTGCTTCGCTCCCCCCTGGCGCTGCCCTTCCCGGTGCGGCTGTTGCAGGGCACGGCGGACGCGGACGTGCCGCCCTCGGTGGCGCTGCGGCTGCTCGACCATATCGACTGCCCGGACGCCAGGCTGACCCTGGTCAAGGACGCCGGCCACCGCTTCTCCGGCCCGCGCGAGTTGGCGCTGATCGGCAAGACGCTGCATGGGGTGACGCGGGCGGTGCAGTCTGGGGGTGGCTGAACACCCTCAAAATCAGCCCGAAATCAAAAGGCGACAGCCTCACCGCGATCGGCGCCGGTGATCGGGGTTGTCCTGGGCATGTTGTGCTCCATTATCGCTATGGATTGCCTGCGCCGAGACGCGGGTGGGGAGCCTAGCCGGGAGAGCGCCATGAAACCTAGTTATTCGAGAGCCTTGATCATAGGCGCCGGGGCCGGATTGTCGGCCTCTCTGGCGCGGCTGTTCGCCGCGAACGGGATGGGTCTGGCGCTGGCGGCGCGCAACACCGGCAAGCTGGCGGCGCTGGCGGAGGAAACCGGGGCCAGCCTGCACACCTGCGATGCCGCCGATCAGGGCCAGGTGGCGGCGCTGTTCGCCGCCCTCGACGGCGAGGGCGCGCCCGACGTGGTGGTCTACAACCCCTCCGCCCGGGTCCGCGGGCCGCTGATCGAGCTGGACCCGCAGGCCGTGGCCCGGGCGGTGCAAGTGACGGCGATCGGGGCGTTTTTCGTCGCCCAGGAGGCGGCGAAGCGGATGCAGCCGGCGGGCCACGGGGCGATCCTCTTCACCGGCGCCTCGGCCGGGGTGAAGGGCTACGCCCAGTCGGCGTCCTTCGCCATGGGCAAGTTCGCACTGCGCGGACTGGCCCAGTCGATGGCGCGCGAGTTGCATCCCAAGGGCATCCATGTGGGCCATTTCGTCATCGACGGCGGCATCCGCGGCGCCGCCCATTCGGAGGCGCCCGAGAGCCCGGATTCGATGCTCGACCCGGACGCCATCGCCCGCAGTTACTGGCATTTCCTCGAGCAGGACCGCTCGGCCTGGGCCTGGGAGATCGAGTTGCGGCCCTGGGTCGAGCGGTTCTGAGCGGCCCGATTCCGACGGGTGTTCCGTAGGGCGGGTCTCGACCCGCCATTTTTGACCGTTGCCCCGGAGTGTGGCGGGTCGAGACCCGCCCTACGACCCTGGTCGACGAAAGCCTGGGTTGTTGGATAGATCGCTCACCGTCATCTCAGGAGATCCGGGCGCTAGCCGATTGGCGATGGTGCTGGTTTGGGCGCAGCATGTCTGCCAGAGTGTTAGTAATCCACTGGGCTTGGAGGTTTTGAATGCGGAAGGCTCTTTCAGCACTCGTGATCGCACTGGTACTGGGCTGGTCGGGTGCGGTTCATGCGGGCGATTTCCGGAAGGGATTGGAGGCATATGTGGCTGGCGACTACGTGACTGCGTTTCGTGAGTGGCGAGAGTTGGCGGAGCAGGGTCTCCCAAGAGCGCAAGCCGGTCTCGGTTCTATGTATCAGGCAGGGCAAGGCGTTGCCCAGGATTACGCAGAGGCGGCGAAGTGGACTCGGCTGGCGGCGGAACAGGGACACATTACAGCGCAAGCAGTTGTCGGTGCGATGTATCACGAGGGGCAAGGCGTTGCTCAGGATTACGCTGAGGCGGTGAAGT
>JACZTQ010000180.1 GCA_022573605.1 Pseudomonadota bacterium
CACCCCGCGCGCGCCTTAGGCCTTTTCGGCGCCCCCGGCGATGATCCCGACCAACACCGCACCAACCACGCGCAGCGTGGGTTGGGCGGTGGTGGGGGTGGCGGCGGGCCGCCGCGCTTCCCAAGGGGTGTGCGCGCCAGCGCACAGCCCGAGGGGCGCAAAACCTGATTCCCGGCATCCCAAACGCGATTTCGAGCCGAATGGGTTCATTCGGCGACTCGGAAATCGCGTGAAACCAAAGAGATAGAGCCTCCGGCCTGATTCCATCTGGCCGGAAAAGGCTCTAGCGCCACGCCCGGCAGTTCTCGATCCCTTACGCGCAGCCCGGCGTACGTGAACAGGGCGAGGCAAACGGAGTCCAGGCAGTCGCCTGGACAAGACATACCCCCGCCCCCGCCCTCCGGGCGGGAGCAGGGCCTGGGGTTCCGTCGGGGTCTACCGCCGCAACGGCTCCAGCGCCGCCGCCGATTTTGCCAGCCGGACCAGGTTGACGAACTCGGCCCGGTAGCCGAACGGGTCGTCGCCCTTGGCGCCCACGGCCAGCGCCACCACGTCGTCATAGGAGAACTCGCCCATGTGCCGGCCACCGCGCAGAAGCTGGCCGAACCCGGCCACGGCGGCGGCGAAACGGGTCTCGAGCGCCCGCGCATCGTCCGGGTCGATCTCGGCCGCCCGCGTCACCGCGGTCTCGATCAGCGTGCTGACATCGCCGCCCGGCGCCTTGTAGCGGATCTTCAGGAAGGCGTATTCCTCGGTGTTGGCCTCCGCCTCCGGCGGTATCCTGGTAGCGCAGATCGTCGATCAGCCGCGCCGCCGAACCCACCGGGGTGATCTCGTAGAGCGCCGTCACGGTGTGGCCCGAGCCGATCTCGCCGGCGTCGATGCATCGTTGTTGAAGTCCTCACGCGCCAGCAGCCGGGTCTCGTAGCCGATCAGCCGGTATTCGGCCACCAGGCCGGGGTTGAACTCGATCTGGATCTTCACGTCCTTGGCGATCGGGAACAGGGTCGATCCGGCCTCCTCGACCAGCGCCTTGCGGGCCTCGTTGAGGGTGTCGATATAGATCGCCTGGCCGTTGCCGTTCTGGGCCAGCGCCTGCATCAGCGCGTCGTTGAGATTGCCCCGGCCGAAGCCCAGCACCGAGAGCAGCACCCCGGTCTCGCGCTTGCGCTCGACAAAACCCTGCAACTCGTCCATGTCGGTGATGCCGACATTGAAGTCGCCGTCGGTGGCCAGGATCACCCGGTTGACGCCGTCGGCGTCGAAGTTCCGTTCGGCGAGGCGATAGGCCTGCCGGATGCCCTCGGCGCCCGCCGTCGAGCCGCCGGCGTGGAGATGCTCGAGCGCGGCCAGGATCTTGCCCGCCTCGGCCACCCTGGTCGGCTCCAGCACGGTGCCGGCCGAGCCCGCATAGGTCACGATCGCCACCGTGTCGTCGGGGTCGAGCGCATCGATCAGCAGCCGGAACGAATTGATCAGCAGCGGCAGCTTGTCGGGCGCGTTCATCGAGCCCGAGGTGTCGATCAGGAACACCAGGTTGGCGCGCGGCTTCTCGCCCTCGGTCAGGGCATAGCCCTTGATGCCGATCCGCAGCAGCCGGGTCTCGGGGTTCCACGGCGTCGGGATGATCTGCACATTGGCCCGGAACGGGGTCTCGCGGCTCGACGGCCCCTGGTAGGCATAGGGGAAGTAGTTGATCATCTCCTCGATGCGGACCGAGTCCTTCTGCGGCAGCACGCCCCGCATCAGTGCCTTGCGCATGAACGAGTAGGAAGCGGTATCGACATCGATCGAGAAGGTCGAGACCGGCTCCTCGGCCGTCACCTTGACCGGATTCGGGTCGATCTCGGCGAAATTGTCGCGGCCCTGGTCCTGGTAGAACTGCGGCACCGGCTCGTCGATCGGGATCATGCTGCGGGCCTGGAGCTGCTCGAGCGAACCGGCCCTCCGCAGCCGTATCATCGCCGCAGGCGCCTCCGCCGCCGCGAAATCCGACAGCGAGTCCACCGTCACCGGTCTCAGCACTTCGTCGCTGGTCTCGCCAATGCCGCGCAAGGTCAGCGACAGCTTGCCCACCTGCCGGGCCAGCGCAAGTTTTTGCGCCTGGACGGCATTGACCTCCACCGTCACCGTGCTCCCGAGCCGCGCTCTGGTCGTCTCGGAGTTGGCGCTCTGGTCGACCGCGATGATGGTGATGTCCTGCAGGATCACGCTGCTGACCAGCTGCCCCTGTTGGGTCCGCGTCAGCAGGATATCGACCCGGTCGCCGGCGGCGACGAACCCGGCGACGCCGGAGACCGCATCGATGCTGATCGAAACCTCGCGCTCCAGAACACTCGTCGCCGGGGCGCTTTGCAGAACCTCGTCGCCTTCAGCGACCGCGCTCTTGTCGATCTCGATTGTCTGTTCCACCGGGGTCGCCGGCGGGGCGATTTCGATCTTGCGCGGCAGGTCGCGGGTGGCGAGCACCGCGATGGCGATCACCGCGAGGCTGGCGCCGCCCATCAGGGCGGGCTTCAGGCTCGGCATGGGGATATTCATGGAAAGTCCTCCGAACAATCGGGCGAGCGGGCTTGCTCGTCCTTTGCTCTGACGCTCCCCGGCCGCCGATCCTTGGGTGGCGGCCAAACTTTCCCGCGAATTTTCCTCGTCGAAGGTGCGCAACGCCGCATCCAGCGCGCGGCGGCGGACCGCCTGGTCCGGCTCCGGCCTGGTCGCGTCCAGCGCCCGCTTCAGTCTGTCCATTTCATCGGTCATGTGGTCAAATCCTCGCCAGCGCGTACCTTGAGCGCCTTGCGCACCTCGTGGAGGCGCCACGAGACGGTGTTCTCGCTGATCCCCAGCACCTCGCCGGCCTGGGCGTGGGTCAGCTCCTGGTCCAGCACCAGGATCACGGTCTCGCGCAGATCGTCCTTGAGGCCGGCCAGCGCGCCCCGCAGCCATTCCGCCTCCGTCACCCGGGCTGCGTCGCCGGCCCGGCGCAGCGCATCGACCTCGACGAAATCACGTTGCACCGCGCCCCGCGAGGCCTTGCGCCGCATCGCGTCGCGCCCCGCGTTCAGCACCACCCGGTAGAGCCAGGTGGTGAACCGGGCCTCGCCCCGGAACGAGCGGATTTTCCTGGCCAGCCCGACACAGACATCCTGGGCCAGGTCCTCGGCCTCGGCCCGGTTGCCCATCAGCCGCAGGCTCAGCGCGAAGATACGCCCGTAGTGGCGCTCGAGCAGTTCCCCGAACGCCTGCCTGTCCCCGTTGGCGGCGCTCAGCGCCAGCCGCTCGTCGGCTCTCTGGTGCAGCATGTTCTCCTTATGACGCATCGGGTGGGCGATTCCTTGGGGCAGGGTCGAAAAAATCTCAGGCTGCCCCGATCATCGCGATGCCGCGGAACTTGCGCCGGTAGGCCGCCGGGGTCAGCCCGGCCCGGCGCTTGAACAGGCGGCGGAACGAGGCCGGGTCGCCGTAGCCGACCTCGCCGGCGATCTCGTCGAGGCCAAGGTCTTCGGTCTCCAGCATCTGCTTGGCCTCCTCGATGCGCAGCGCCTGGACATAGTCGATCGGCTGGTAGCCGGTCGCCGCCCGGAACCGCCGGGCGAAGGTGCGCGGGTTCAGCCCGGAACGCTCCGCCATGCGCCGCACCGGGTTGTCGGCGCGGTAATTCTCCGCGATCCAGCTCTGGCACTCCCCGATCACCGCGTCCGAGGTGTCGATCCGCCGGTTCATCGCTTTGAACGGCAACTGGCCGTCCTCATGGCCCGACAGCAGGAATACCTTGGATGTCAGCACCGCCTGCTGGCGTCCACAGAGCCGGGCAATCAGATACAATGCCAGATCGTGCCACGCCGTCACCCCTCCGGCGGTGACAATCCCCGCGCTCTCGGCGGAAAGGCACAGTATCGAATCCTCGCGCATCGTCACTGCCGGATAGCAGCGCCGGAACAGGTCGCCATAGGCCCAGTGGGCCGCCGCTTCATGGCCATCCAGCAACCCGGCCTCGGCCAGCACCAGCGAGCCGGAGCAGACCGAGGCGATCAGTGCGCCTCCCGCGTGCATCCTGCGCAGCCAGGCGATCTCGCGCGGATACTTGCCACTGATCGGCTGGTGAATTGGCGTGTACATGTCGCAGACCACGACCACATCGGCGCGCTCGATTGTCCCGATTGCGGCATGGGGCTCCACCGCCACGCTGCCGAGGCAGTGGAAAGGCGCGGCCTCCGCCGCCACGATCCGCACGTCCAGCGCCTCCGGGCCGGGCTCGCCGCAGGTCATGTCCGGGTAGACCGCACCCACCGAATAGAGCACGTCGTAGAGCCCGTAGAGCACCGAGGGCGAGGTCTCCGGCGCCGCCAGCAGCGCGACCACGGGTTTCGAGTTTTCGACCATAATTTCCTCCATTCGCTCGCCAATTCTGTCAGATTTGCCCCGTTCATGGTAGTTCCGCCTCTCAACAAAGGGAAGCCGGGTGGGTAGCTTGTCCTCATTGAACATTCACCGATGGAGGAACGGCACGATGAATTTCGAACCCGGCACCCGGCCCGACGCCGACACATTCGCAACCGCTGCCGAGACCCTGCGCGGCACCCTGCGCGGCGAGGCACTGCGCGAGGGCGACGACGGCTACGACGCCGCCCGCGCGGTCTGGAACGCGATGATCGACCGCCGCCCGGCGCTGATCGTGCGCGCCAGGGGCGTCGCCGACGTGATCGACGCGGTCAACTTCGCCCGAGCCCACGCCTTGCCGGTCTCGATCCGCGGCGGGGGGCACAATGTCGCCGGTCACGCGGTCTGCGATGGCGGCCTGATGATCGACCTCTCGCTCATGCGCGCCGTCCATGTCGATCCGGTTGCGCGGCGCGCCCGGGTCGAGGGCGGCGCCACCTGGGGCGATCTCGACCGCGAGAGCCAGGTCCACGGCCTCGCCACCCCCGGCGGGCTGATCTCCGACACCGGCATCGCCGGGCTGACCCTGGCCGGCGGCATCGGTTGGCTGCGCAGCCGCCATGGCCTCTGCATCGACAACCTGGTCTCGGCCGACCTGGTCACCGCCGACGGCAAGCTGGTCAGCGCCAGCGCCGGGAGCAACCAGGACCTCTACTGGGCGCTGCGCGGGGGGGGAGGCAATTTCGGCGTCGTCGTCGGGTTCGAGTTCGCGCTCCATGCCGTCGGCCCGACGGTGATGTTCGCGGCCCCGATCTATCCGCTGAGCGCGGGCCCCGGCCCGATCCGCTTCTGGCGCGATTTTCTCGCCGACAAGAACGGCGACGTCGGCTCGCTGGTCGAGTTCTCCACCATCCCTGAGTCCGAGGATTTCCCCGAGGAATACTGGGGCCAGCGCTGCTACACCATCGCCGCCCTCTACGCCGGCGACGCCGGCGAGGGCGAACGCCTGCTCCAGCCGCTCCGCGATCAGGGCGATCTGGTCACCGATTTCTCCGGCCAGATGCAATATTGCGAGGTGCAGCAAATGTTCGACACCATGATGCCGTTCGGCCAGTATCGCTGCTACTGGAAGTCCCACTACCTCGCCGGCCTTTCGGACGCACTGATCGACCTGTGCCTCGCCAACGCCGCCGAGGCGCCCTCGGACAACACCCTGAGCTCGCTCTGGAATTTCGGCGGCGCCACCGCCGCGGTGGCGGCCGACGCGACCGCACTCGGCGACCGCTCGATGCCCTGGATGTACTCGATCGACTCGGTCTGGAGCGAGGCGGCCGACGACGAGGCCAACATCGGCTGGACCCGCAAGGTGTGGGAGCAGACCCGGCAATACTCGCAGGAGGGCCGCCTCTACCTCAACTTCGCCGGGTTCGGCGAGGAGGGCGAGGCGTTGGTCAAGGACGCCTACGGCAAGACCTACGCCCGGCTCGCCGCGATCAAGGCCGGATACGACCCCGGCAACATGTTCCGCTTCAACCAGAACATCCGCCCCGCCGCGTAGGGCGCATCTCGAGGCGCCCTGCCGGAGCGGTCGGGGAGTGCGGCGGCGCGGCCGCCAAGCCCGCCGTCATTCCCGCGAAGGCGGGAATCTCTCGCCATTTCAAGCAGATGCGGCCGCGCAAGCCCCGGAGAAGGGTCGGGGAGGGGGGCGTCCCCTCCCCCCTCGGGGGTTAGGGAGGGGGGCCGTAACGCCCCCCCGCGCACCCCGCGCAAAGCGCGCCGCCCAAGTTTTGCGCCCCTCGGGCCGTGCGCTGGCGCGCCCACCCCTCGGGAAGCGCGGGCAGGCCCCACCCCCACCCCCTTGCACCGCCACGCGCTTCGCGCGGGCGGGGGATCGTAAACCCTGGCCCGTCGATCCCAACTCGATCCCCCCTCACCCCTCCCGGATCATCGCCGCCGCCTTCTCGGCGATCATCACCACCGGCGCGTTGGTGTTGCCCGAGACCAGCCGCGGCATGATCGAGGCGTCGATCACCCGCAGCCCGCCGACCCCGTGCACCCGCAGCCTCTCGTCGACCACCGCCATCGGGTCGCCCCCCATCTTGCAGGTCCCGGCGGGGTGGAAGATCGTCGACCCCAGCTCCCGCGCCGCCGCCAGGATCTCCGCGTCGGTCTGCGCCGCCGCCCCGATGCTGACCTCCTCGGCCACGTAGGGCGCCAGCGCGCGCGTGCCTGACAGGCGGCGCGCCACCCGCACCCCACCGACAATCGCCTCTTGGTCCTCCGCCGCGTCGAGGAAATTCGGCCAGATCGCCGGGGCCTGCCCCGGATCGGCCGATTTCACCATGATCCGCCCCCGGCTCTCG